>CAYHRC010000272.1:0-3837 GCA_964358565.1 uncultured Sphingobacterium sp.
AAAGGCCTTTTTCAGTGCCGAGATGCTCATGAAAAAGTTCACCGATCTCCTCCTTCCTTTTATGTATACAAGGTAATACAATATGACTTGGCGGTTCATTATCTAACTGCTGAATATATTCCCCCAGATCCGAGTTGATCACATCAATACCCCGTTCTCCAAGATATTCATTAAGCCCGCATTCTTCTGTGAGCATGGACTTACTTTTCACCATCTGGGTGATCTCTTTTTCTTTTAAAATGGAATAAACTATCTGATTGTGCTCATCGGCATCTGCAGCCCAGTAAACTTTTATACCATTTTTCTTCAGATTTTCTTCGAACTGCAACAGATAATCATGCAGGTTGGAGATGACATTACTCTTTATCGCTGATGCCGCTTCCCGTAATTCTTCCCATTGAGGAGTTTGATGGGCCGATCGGTCGCGTTTCTGCCTGATCCACCATAGAGCGCCATCATGCCAATCGACCCGCTCCTCGTCTTTGTTAAACTCTTCTGCTAATGTTGCGTGATCCGGACTGTTTTTCATAAAGATGGAAATGAACTGTTTAATATTTCTGCAATATGGATGATTTTTACATTGCTTTTGTTTCTCTGAAGTATACCTTCCATATGCATCAGGCATGAGAGGTCAGGTGAGGTAATATATTCAGCACCATTTTCAATATGATCTTTTACCCGATCTTTCCCCATTTTCACAGATACAGCTTCTTCTGCAATACAAAAAAGCCCGCCAAAGCCACAACATTCATCTACCCTGTCAAGTGTGATCATTTCCAGGCCATCAACCATATTTAAAAGCTGCTGAGGCTTTGAAAAGGGCGGCGCAACAAGTTCTGACATCTGCGCAAGGTGCAGACCTCTCAAACCATGACAGCTCTGATGCATCCCAACCTTATAAGGGAAATAAGCATCCAGTTTCTCTACTTTGAGCACATCTGTCAAAAACTCAACAAGCTCGAAGATCCTTCCCCGGATCTTTGTTGCAGCCTCCTCATCCGCATGCGAATGAAGGTGATCCTTAATATGTAATACACAACTTGCCGATGGTGCTACGATATAATCGAAGCCTGAGAAATTCTCAATAAAAAGATCATTACACGATTGGGTAAGATGCTCAAAGCCTGAATTTGCCATGGGCTGACCGCAACATGTTTGCTTGCTCGGATAGCTCACATCAACACCAAGTTTTTGAAGGAGTTCAAGCGTCGCAATTGCTGCAGAAGGATACAGCTGATTAACATAACACGGTATAAAAAGTCCGACTTTCATATAAAATTTGTTTTCCTAATATTAAATTCTTCAGCGATACAATTGATGAACAAATTACTTCTATTTTAATAAATAAAAAGAATTATTATCATTCAAATATCCTTCATTAATTTTGACCCTGAAAAATGATAATCTCCTAGTTCAAAAATTATTTATTCAGCCCCAACAGATTCAAGATCGGATTCATCCCGGAAAGGGAAATAGAATAAAATCCTTCATTACATTTTTTCTCCATTACAACCTTCATAAAAATGATTTTTCGGAAAAATTGCTGATACTTGACTATCCGATTTTTAGATGATGAATAAAAAATATTTTTACCTGTTTTTTGTATGCCTATTCAGTGCCCTTCAGGTTGCTTATGCACAATCTCCTCAAAGCGCAGGATTGCACACAGAATCATTGAATTCAGGCGGAATCGAACGGAAATATATGTATTATATCCCTGCAGGAATTCAACCGGGGGACAAAGTTCCTGTCGTATTTTTCCTTCATGGGGTGGGTGCAAGTGCGCAGATTGCAGTAAATGTTCTGGGACCGCAGTTCCATGCCCGCGCTGAGCGCGATAAGGCCATTGTTATATATCCGGAAGCTACTTCAAAGCACTGGAATGACAAGCTGGGTGGAAGTTATCCACTAACGGACAATGTGGATGATGTAGCTTATATCTCTTCGCTTATTGATCTCTTCATTCGCGATTTCAATGCTGATAATGCAAGAGTTTATATCTCAGGCAGTTCCAATGGCGGAATGATGACATATCGCTTAAGCGTTGATATTCCCGAAAAAATAAGAGCTATCGCACCATTTATTTCTGCAATGAGTCCGCAGGTAGCGCAGCAATTTGCAAAAGCAAAACCAATTCCAATTATCATAACGAGCGGCACAGCCGATACCATTATCCGCTGGGATGGCGGTCCGGTAAAAGTAACCCGCACCCCGGAACTCCTTTCGGCAGATAAGAATGTGGAATACTGGAAACAGCGGAATGGTGTTAAAAGAAAAGCAAAGATGACCCGTCTGGCGGATGTGGAACCCGGTGATAAATCTACTGTGGAGGTTTACCATTATAAAGGAAAAAACGATGTAGTATTATATAAGATCATTAATGGTATGCATCAGCATCCAACGCTTCGCGAAAATGACAAGCCATTGGTAAACGGGAAAAACATGGATTATAACTCTTTTGAAACGGTGTGGGATTTTATGCTTTCGTATAAGTAGAGACGCACAATTGTAGAGACGCACAATTGTGCGTCTCTACGATATTCCGTTCATTTTTCTCATATTTGTCTATGCGCGACATAAGCAGTAAACAGATCACTCTCCGCACAGCCCGCGCTGTGGGAATTATATTTTGTTCAGCAAGCTCTATAGAACTCATTAAGGGTAATGCACTTCCAAAAGGCAACTTATTCGATGTGGCCCGTGCAGCCGGTTTTTTAGGTGCCAAGCTTACCCCGCAGCTCCTTCCTCATTGCCATCCTGTAACGATTGATGCGATGGATTTTACCTTTGAGTTTTTAGACACTGATCTTCATTTGGAATTTTTCGGTCCGGAGATTCTGGAACGTGCGGGAATAGTGATTCGCGGGGAAGCAAAATCTATTGGCCGCACAGGCATTGAAATGGAGACGCTCACTGCCGTATCCGTTGCAGCACTTGAAATATATGACATGCTGAAGCCTGTCGATACGAGCCTGGAAATCGGGCATATTAAGCTTCTGGAAAAGCGGGGAGGCAAAAGCGACCGCAATCGTTTCCTGGAAAGCTCCCCGGTGTGCGCTGTACTGGTATGCTCCGACTCTACAGCACGCGGCGAACGTAAGGATACAAGCGGAAAGTTGATCTCTGCCATGCTTGAACAGGTAAAAGCAACAGTTAGGCATTACAAAATACTCCCTGACGACAAGGAAGCCATACAAACCCAGATCAGGGAGTGGGTTGCCGAAGACATCCATTTCATATTTACTACCGGCGGAACAGGTCTGGGACCCCGCGACAATACAGTAAGCGCTGTCAGGGAGATCCTCGAACGTGATGCCGATGGGATCACGGAGGCTATGCGTAACTTCGGTCAGATGCGTACACCCTTTGCCATGATGAGCCGCTCTGTAGCTGGCTCTATTGGACAAAGCCTTATCGTTACCCTTCCGGGGAGTCCTGACGGTGCCAGACAATCTCTTGAAGCCATTCTCCCCGGCGTGTTCCATGCAAGGAAGATGATGGAAGGCGGAGGACATTAGAGCAAATTTGAAAATGGGCAAATGAATTAGCGAATGGGGCTGCTCAGTTTGCTAACAAATGTATCGTCACTTTTAATGGTTTCATTTCTACCAATTCTCCGGGTTCTTTTAAAGAACTTATTAATTTTTGATTAGAGCTTTGCTGAAAGGAAATTTTATATTCCTTGTACTTATTCAGAATGATTATTAAAATCTATTACAATTCTTATTAAATTTTTATAGTTTCTTCTGTTCAATTATTAAGCTAACTGGATTCTTTTAGCTTTCTGCTTTTAAGCTTTCCCTTTTCAACCTATTCTGCAGTAAAACCCCAATCCAC
>CAYHRC010000272.1:3847-4290 GCA_964358565.1 uncultured Sphingobacterium sp.
AACGTATAACGTATAACGTAAAACTCCCACCTCCATCCGGTAAAAATCCCCTCCAACATTTCGCCCCTTAATTTCCGCCGTTTACCGAAAACTTACCACCACCTGCCTAATTCCTATTTTCCAGCATTGAAAACTGCCATACTTTTGAATCAACAAATCAAACAAAGAACTATTAACAACAAAATTATTAACAAATAAAAAACAAGATCATGAAAACTTTAAAAACATTTAGCGCAGCATTATTAATGCTTTTGTCAGTATCAGTATTTGCTGCAGACGGTTCAAAAAAAGAGGAGAAACTGGGAATGAACTATGCCTTAAAAACCTACATTGATGCCGTGGCTCATGGCAAGATCGGCAGTTTAGAGGAAGTACTGGATAAGGACATTAAATTCACAACTACAAGAGGGCAAAAAATTATCAATCATAACAAAGCTGAAATA
>CAYHRC010000273.1:0-2436 GCA_964358565.1 uncultured Sphingobacterium sp.
TGAGGAACTTGAAGAGCAGATAAAAAGCCTTCTTGCCGAGCTTACCAGGCTTAACAACCGTGTCCGGGATGATATGGTTAATACAGCGCTAAGCCAGACAGTCTAAGTTATTCAATTTTATACTTTTCAATTTTACTGTACAGTGTTTTACGGTCTATATTAAGAAGTTTGGCTGCCAGTGATTTGTTATATTTTACGGTGACCAGGGTTTTCTTTATAAGTGCACGTTCATTGGATTCGTTTAAAGCTTTCAGATCCTGATCAGCGGGCCGGCGAAGATGGTTAACCGCGAGGATCATTTCATCTGGCAGACTGGCGGTATCGGCAATCTCACTTTTGCTGAGCAATACCATACGTTTGATCACATTTTTTAGCTCACGCAGGTTTCCGGGCCAGTCATAACGTTCAAAAACAGCCGTAACTTCAGGAGATAATGCTTTTACATTTCTGTCAAGCTCGCTGTTAGCCAGGGCTATAAAATGTTCAATAAACATAGCCAGATCTTTGTCGCGGTCACGCAAAGCAGGCAGCTGTATTTTAAATTCATTGAGCCGGTGGTAAAGATCTTCACGAAAGCCGCCCTGGCTGATACTGCTGACCAGGTCATCGTTTGTAGCAGTAATGATCCGGACATCAACAGGAATTAGCTTAGTGCTGCCTACAGGCTGTATGGATCTTTCCTGTAAGGCCCGGAGTAATTTTACCTGAACTTCATAGCTCAGGTTCCCGATCTCATCTAAAAAGAGTGTTCCCCCATCTGCAACCTCGAACTGACCTTTTTTATCAGTTAAGGCTCCTGTGAAGGCGCCTTTTATATGACCGAATAATTCGCTTGCTGCCAGGTCCTTTGACAGGGCTCCGCAATCAACAGCAATAAAGGGTTTGCCGGCCCTTTTACTTTTCATGTGGATAGCTCTCGCGGCATATTCTTTTCCTGTTCCGCTTTCCCCTTGCAGGATCACCGACATATCTGTAGGAGATACCAGTTCGATATATTCGTTTAGTTTTTTTGAGCCGAAACTGCTCCCGGATATGAAACCCGATAAATGACGCGGCTTTTCAGCTAATTCTGTCTTTCGCCCAAGAGCCTCAGCGATAACCATAAGCAGCTCTTCAGGATTAACCGGTTTGGTGATATAATCAAACGCACCTGAACGCATTGCCCGCACAGCAGTACGTACATCATTAAAGCTGGTCATAATAATTCCCGGAATGTGCAATCCGCGCTTACAGACTGATGACAGAATGTCAAGACCATTACCATCGGGGAGACGATAGTCTAACAGTAACAGATCATAAGTGTTCTGTCCTATAGCAGCAATACCAGTTCCTGCAGTATGCCTGATATCCGGTTCATACCCGTTCTTAGTCAGGAAGCCATCAAGCAGAGTGCAGAAAGTGAGGTCATCTTCAACTATTAATATTTTTGCCATAAAAGGATCTAATATGGCAAAAATACAAAAGCCGGAGGACTTCCGGCTTTGTAATAAAGGTTAATCAGTTTTAAGTTATTTTACGGGCTTACCGTCTTTGTCAAGTTTAATAAATTTTGTTTCGTCAGCTTTCTTGACATCAATATGGTAATACTCGTTGCCTTTAGAATCCTTCACAAGAAATGCAGCGGTCGGGATCCAATCCTTAACAGCATCAGATGCAAGAGTAGCTTTTACCGGTTCCGGGAGTGCGATTATTTCAACAGGCGTTCTTGTTACGCTATCCTGCACTGTATAGGCAATCGATGAAGATAGGTCTGTTGTATTGGCTTTTAAAGTTGTAAATCCGGCACATGCTATAACAGCTGCTGATAAGATTAATTTTTTCATGGTATTTTTTTTTAGTTTTTATAATTGAATAACTAAATCCCCAGATGTAATTATAATGCCGTTTTTGGATTGTTATTGTAAGACTTTGATTTTCAGTGGATTGATTTTATTTATCTTATCGCGTTATTATGATATGTGTTGACTTTATCTACACATCGGGGAGAAAGTCAGCAGAAATAAGGGTCACAGAAGCAAAAAAAAAGGACTCCCAGTAAGAGGTCCTGCGATTTTTTTATCGATCCGCTATTTAATATTCGATCTTAGCAGCTCTATATTATCTCTTTTCTGGAATTCTTTTCTGGAATTAAATTATCTTACCCTCCGCGGTTTTTTTCCAAGGAATAAGAGAACCGGCCTTCCTTCTTCATCCGTTTTAAATGCTGCATCATATTTCTTGAAGGGCTTTTCTATCATAGAATTAGGCTCATAGACCTTATTCAGCATCTTCAATAAAGGTTCCTTGAGTTCCATGATAAATATTTTATGTTTCCGGTGCGCCGGAGTTTATCCGGCTCGTTTCCCAGACTGCTATTTATGCCAATTAGGCCTCATTTCATCCGGAAATGGATTTTGTTCATCCTCATCGGCATTTTCAATTTTTGGGCCTGCATCC
>CAYHRC010000273.1:2536-4281 GCA_964358565.1 uncultured Sphingobacterium sp.
CCATTTTGAGCAGGTTGCCGGTTCGACTCTGGTTCATCAGGCTTGCCGGTGTTTCCATTCGGATCTGGCTCTGTATTTGAAGCAGGGCCATTTCCAGTACTTAAGTTGGCTTCTTCTTTTGTTTTCAGAAAAGATTCCTTGCCAGGGCTTTCATGATTCCCGTCTCTTTTTCCAGCTGAGCTTTCTTTACTTTTCATACGATGCTTTAAAAAGAATACAAAAAATGCGGGAAGACTGTTTCAAATTTTACCTCAGTGGACTGGTTTGTAATAAAATGGAATAAATACTTTCGATTCTGCATGATCTTTAAACACATAATATTAGCTTTGTTATCATGTTGATGTTCCTGCTAATTCTGAATATTATTTTCAGCTTGTCCTTTCTGGTTTTTGCCTGGTTTAATCTTAACGATAATGATTCCTGGCTTTGGGTTCCCATCTACCTGGCGGCGTCCATATGTTGTGCTTTAGCGGTTTTCGGCTTGTATTATCCGCTAATCTACCTTCTGCTAATCGGCTTTTACCTGATATATGCTGTTCTGTTATTTTTTGCCGAGGATGGCGTTCGGGATTGGGTAGTAAAGTATAAAAAGCCAAGCATTACTGAAAGTATGCAGGCTACCAAGCCGTATATTGAAAAAACCCGTGAATTTTTTGGATTACTCATAATTGCGGCGGCCCTGGCAATAAATTACTTCGCTTTTGGTGGCCTGATTTAATATTTTTCTTATACTATTGCTTTCTCTTCAACACCTTCAGATTGTTAATACTTTTTGCTAAATTTCGCAAGGTTTAACGCTTTTTAGAAAGCAAAGCAATTTAATTTTATAGGCATGTTTGATTACGATGTGGTAAGATTACGGGCTGCCATTACAGAGATTACCCGTTCAAATATAGAAAAAGAGGCCTGGTCATGGTTAAATGAAAGACTTTCTTCAGCAGACCCGGCTGTCATTAATACTACTTTTTCGCTAATGCCCAGAAAAACGGGTAAAACTATCCTGGAGATCAGCAAGGAACAAGACGAAGAGATCACTAAAATCAGACCCGGTTTTTCATTAAAAGGATGGGCAGCAGACAGGCTCGGCAGGGTATGCTTATTAATCCATCTTGACCCTTCGGACAAGGACAAATATTTTAAAACAATTGAGAACCTCTTCCTGTCAGCAGAAGTATCCGAACTGGTTGCACTCTACTCTTCTCTACCTTTGCTTGCATGGCCGGAACTATGGAGAATGAGATGTGCTGAAGGAGTTCGGAGCAATATTGGCTCTGTACTGGAAGCGATCATGTATAATAATCCGTATCCTTCTCAATATCTTGATGAAAAGGCCTGGAACCAATTGATTCTCAAAGCGTTTTTTACTGATAAGGACGTTAATCGTATACTTGGGCTGGATGAGCGGTCAAACTCAGACCTCGCACAAACATTATCTGATTATGCACACGAAAGATGGGCGGCAAAACGTCAGATAAATCCTCAATTATGGCGTTTGACAGGCCGTTTTCTGGATGAGAATTTATTTAACGATATTAAAAGAGTTTTTGCCGAAGGTAATGAGAGGGACAGGAATGCGGCAGCTCTCACAGCTTTCATGTCAGGTTATGAACCTGCCATTGAGCTTTTAAATAATTATCCTGAACTTCGCCTTGCTATAGAAAAACACGAGTTCAGCTGGGACAAACTGGAGTCTGATGAAAAGAGCATTTTAAATTAAAAAAATAAAAATATGTGTTGCAGCCATT
>CAYHRC010000274.1:0-4249 GCA_964358565.1 uncultured Sphingobacterium sp.
TTGATCATTATGCTGTTGATTTCCCGGTTCTGCTCCTGCGTAATTCGGCCATGCTGACTTCAAATAACCTGGGAACGAAACTTGCCCGCCTCGACCTGAATTTTAAGGACGTTTTTAAAAACTCCCAGGAGCTGAAAAAGGAATGGGTACTAAATCATACAGAACACACCCTGGACCTGACTGATGAATGGCAGGAGTTAAGCTGTATTTTTGAGAAGATAAAATTGCGGACTTATAAGATCGACCCTACCCTCGGTCCAAGTGCCGAAGCTGTAAAAGTCCGGCTGAACAAAGCAATTAAAAACCTGGAAGCTAAATTAGTAAAGGCTGAGAAAAGAAAGTTTTCGCATGCTTTATCTCAGATCGATTCAATCAAAACGAAGCTTTTTCCACATGGAGGCTTACAGGAGAGAAGTGAAAACTTCGGATTATTCTATGTAAAACACGGAAAAGAGTTTATACGAACACTCGTCGAATCTTTCAAACCGCTGGACCTGAAGTTTACAATTTTAGAAGAGTAGTTTAATTATCCATTCATGATCTATTACACTTTTTCAGAAGATACGCTAAGAGATTTCACAAGGACCATTTTTGAAAAAATGGGCTGTTCTTCGGAACATGCTGCGCTTGCTGCCGATGTACTTATCAAATCAGACTTGCGGGGCATTGATTCCCATGGTGTTGCCCGCCTCAACGGATATGTACGATTATGGGACAAAAAGCGGATTAATACTAAACCAGATATTCAGATAGTACACGAAACACCAAGCACTGCAACGATAGATGGAGATGAAGGACTCGGTCTGGTTGTAGCTCCGTTTGCAATGAAGGTAGCCATTGAAAAAGCTGAAAAATATGGATCTGGCTGGGTGTCTGTAAGAAATTCGAATCATTTCGGGATTGCAGGCTATCATACAATGATGGCTGTTGAAAAGGATATGATCGGATTTGCAATGACCAATGCGAGTCCGCTGGTTGCACCCACTTTTGCAACCGAGAGGCTTCTGGGTACCAACCCCATGTGCTATGCGTTTCCGGCAGGCAAGTACCCTCCTGTTATTGTGGACATGGCTACTTCCGCCGCTGCAAACGGCAAGCTGGAGATAGCGCAGCGTTCAGACAAAAGGGTACCGGAAGGCTGGATCCAGGACAAGAATGGAAAGTCCTCTACCAATCCCCATGAATTAAAGAATGGCGGTTCCCTTTTACCTCTGGGAAGCGACAGAGACCATGGAAGTCATAAAGGCTTTGGATTAAGTGCCACCGTAGATATATTGTCTGCCGGCCTTTCAGGAGCCAATTACGGGCCCTGGGTACCACCATTTGTGGCTTTTATGGATCCTTCCGAAAATCCTGTCGGAAAAGGTATCGGACATTTTTTAGGTGCTATGCGGGTAGATGGATTCAGACCTGTTGATGAGTTTAAATCACATCTGGATAATTGGATCGAACGATTCAAGTCGGCGGAGACTATCACTGAAGATCAGAAGGTAATCATTCCCGGAGAACCCGAACGATACGCTGAAGAGTCACGCAGGATCAAAGGTATTCCCTTAATAGAGGCTGTATATAATGATCTTAATGTGCTTGCCGAACGATTTGAAATCGATAAGCTTAGAGGTGCTTAGTCATCCCTGCAGGCAGCAGAACGCTTATTTGTAAATTCGTTTCAATTGAGGGGGATTTCTCTGCCTGAGGTGGATTCAAATGACGGGTTCTCGTCTCCATGCGGATTTGTATGTGCAGCCTCCCCCTGTCCACCATGGATTTATTGTCTGTTTAATTTAATAAGGCACCGAACTTTTTACTAATTGTTCGCTTTTGAAGGTCATATAAGCCTATATTAGCAAATAGTTCACCTTAATTTACCGGATGAAAGTTCTACGTTCATTACTGACAACATTTATAATTTTATTTCAGGCTGGATTGCTGTATTCCCAGGATACGATCAGTCTAAACACAATAATAGAAAAAACACAGAAACTCATACAGCAATATCCCACAGAAAAGGTTTACCTGCATTTTGATAAACCTTACTATGCTATTGGTGATACCATCTGGTTTAAGGGTTATCTGGCAACAGAAGCCGATCAGCCATCAGATCTCAGTAAAGTTCTTTACGTAGATATCCTGTCAGACAAGGATACCCTGGTGAGATCATTGAAGTTACCAGTAATAAATACATCAGCCTATGGGAGTCTCACTCTGGATCCCCTTGTCTATAAAGCAGGCAATTACCGGGTAAGGGCTTACACGTATTGGATGATAAACGGCGATGATTCTTACTTTTTTTATAAAAATATCCGTCTTGGGAATGCCATTGACAGAAAGATCATCACAAACATTTCCCTGAAAGGAGAAGATGCCGATAAATCACCCAAAATTACTGCTAATATCATATATAAAGATCCTGAAGGAAATCCCTTTGCAAATAAGAAAGTAAACTGGAAAGTGATATCTAAGTTTGAAACTATTGCAAGGGGAAAAGAAACCACAGATGCTCAGGGGGCTGTATCTTTGGTATTAAGTGCAGGACAAAAAGCGGCCTTAGATACCGGTGTTCTTGAAACTGTGCTTGAGGCCTCTGATGTCAAACAAATAATTACAAATTTCCCCCTAAAAAATTCATTTTCCGAAGCTGATATTCAATTCTTTCCCGAAGGAGGGGATCTGATAGAAAATATTAACGGAAAGGTGGCATTTAAGGCAGTACAGGAAAAGGGCCTGGGCATTTCTGTAAAGGGCGAAATAAGTGATAACTCAGGTAATATTATTACCGCCTTCCAGTCGCAGCATTTAGGAATGGGTACGTTTTCACTGATGCCCGAACCAGGTAAAACCTATAAAGCTAATCTCACATTTTCAAATGGAATTAAAAAAGCTGTCCCATTACCTGCAGTAAAATCTTCCGGGATTAATTTATCTGCAAACAATACAAATGCAACAAACTTATTGGTACAGATCTCCGCTAATCCTCAGTACTATTCTGTCAATCAGAATAAAAATTATTATATCGTTGGCCGCAGTAAAGGGATTATTTGTTATGCTGCTCAGGCAAAATTAAATGCGCCCCTTTTTGCAACATCCATTCCCAGGAATAAATTTCCTGCAGGAATCGTACAGCTTACGCTATTTTCTGCATCAGGCGAACCCTTAACTGAAAGATTGGTATTTGTTAATCATCCGGAGGCTTTGACTTTATCTGTAGGCACTGATAAAAAGACCTACGGCATAAGGCAAGCGGTAAAGATGAATGTTAGTGCAAAGACCAGTAATAGCCCTGTTGAAGGTAATTTTTCTGTAGCTGTTGTTAATGAAAGTAAAGTGCCGTTTAATGAAGATCACGAGACTACGATCCTAAGCTCTTTTTTACTTTCATCAGAATTAAAGGGATATATTGAAAACCCCAATTATTATTTCAATCAGAAGGAAAAGAAACTTTTGGATTTAGATCTGCTGATGCTGACACAAGGTTACCGTAAGTTTTCTTATCAGGAAATACTGGCTAATAAAGAGCCTGTAATTAATTTTCTCCCTGAACAGGGAATGGTGTTTACAGGAACTTTACGAACGTCTAACGGAATGCCTGTTTCCAAAGGAAGCTTAAAGCTGGTTGTCCCTCAGAACAGGTTTTATGCTGAAACTAAAACCAATGTGAAAGGTGAATTTAAGTTTGAAAATGTTATCGTTCCGGATTCATCGGAGGTTTCTATTAGTGCAAGAAGTACAGCGGCAGAAAGAAATATGATGATCATGCTGGATGGCAGCGCATTCCCTTCAATAAAGAAAAATGTTAATTCCCCCGACGAAATATTGAATATCGACAGTATTCTGGATCCTTATCTGCAAAACAGTCAAAAGCAGTATAGAATGACAAGTCAAATGCTGCAGGAGGTTGTTATTAGAGCTACAGCTATTGCAAAACCCAGCCATGCAGATTATCCTGCATTATCAGGATTAAGTCCGCAACCCGATCATTTGATACAGAGCGACCGTTTTGTTGGATGCAATGTTATGCTGAACTGCCTTCAAACTTCTGCTACGGGCCTAACTTTTGCTGAAAATAATTTCTTTGTTACGAGGGTCTATAACTCTGGCCTTAAAGTTCCGGTACAGATCTTTTTTAATGGGATGCCTGTTGACGTAAGTTATCTTAACAATGTAGTTCCGTCCGATGTAGAATCTGTAGAAGTCTTTCTAAAGGATGATTTAGGAATAGTAAGCCGTACCTATGGAACAAATGGTATTT
>CAYHRC010000275.1:0-4246 GCA_964358565.1 uncultured Sphingobacterium sp.
TAATTTCTGGAAACCACCGAATGAAGCCACTTCACTCACCCCTTCAACATTCTGTAAGGCAAACTTTACGTACCAGTCCTGAAGTGCCCGTAATTCGCCAAGGTTATAATCTTTTGCTTCCAGAGTATACCAGAAAACATGGCCTAAGCCGGTTCCATCAGGCCCCAGGCTGGGAGTTACTCCCGAAGGCAGAAATTTCTGCGCATAATTGAGTCGCTCCATTACCCGTGTTCTTGCCCAGTACACATCCACATCATCATTGAATACGACGAATATGAAACTCATCCCAAACATGGATGCCGCCCGTATGGATTTGATCTTTGGAATGCCCTGCAGGTTGGATACCAGGGGATAGGTGATCTGATCTTCCATGATTTTGGGGTTGCGCCCCATATATTCAGTGAAAATAATAACCTGGTTTTCGGAAAGATCCGGCAAGGCATCAACCGGTGTTTCTTTAATGGAGTACAAACCGCCTATAGCAATCAGAATGATCCCTAGCCATACAAAAAAACGGTTGCGAATGGACCAGGAAACAACTTCTTCAATCATTATAATACGATTTAGTAATTGATTTATCCGGATAAGTGAATGATCACAAATAAAAAATCAACAAAAACATCTTACCATTTTCCCAATGTTTGTCTTATCTGTACATAAACAGAAAACTACTTTTTGACCAGTCTGCAAACGACGTACAACACCTGCATGCTTCAGGATGTTCAGGTGACGTGATACCACGGGTTGCTGAAGTTTGAGCTTTTCATAAATTACTTTCACACTTAAGCCTTCGGGGTGGTTTCTACACAATAATTTAACTATAGCCAGCCTGTCTGAATGTCCCATGGCCTTCATTATTTCAGCCGTAATTTGAATATCAGCATTATCTGCTTTTAAACTGGTGTTTTCAGCCATCGTATCAGCTTCTTACCTCAAAGTTCGATTAAGCTGGAGCCGAAACCAATGATTTTGGTCATATGATTATCTACTTATTCAGATAACTATATAGCACTTGATGATTTTTTCAAAATCATCAAGCTGGACCTTAATTATGGTTCACCTTGCAGGTATTGTGCCTTTATTGACTGCCGTCTCAAACCCTTGATTGTCTTTATTTAGGGAGTCCCTCATGGATTGCTGATCATATTAATATAAACTGGAAGCGATCAATCGGGTTAAATCAATTTTGTTTGAAATATGCTGTATGGTATTACAGGTAATAATTTGTCCTGCCCCTGCCTTTTGAAGATCTTCAAAGGCATTTCCGGCAAAAATGGCGTGAACCCCAATGATGGCAGGTGCTTTCATTCCAGTATTCTTTAAGTGTCCAACTGTTTCTATCATCGTTCTTGCGGTTGAGATAATATCATCAATCAACACCGGTGTATGGTCTTCATACATTTCCACCCGGGGCACTGAAACTTTTACATCACGATCACCAAGTCTGGTTTTCAGCAATACAGTATAAGGAGCATTTATATTTCGGGCTGCTTCGGATACCCATTGTTCACTCTCTATATCCGGTCCTATTAAAACTGGCTTGTCTATGCTCTTTAAAATCCATTCCGCAATAGTCGGTGCGGCATGCAAGACAGTACAGGGTATAGTGAACAGCTCTGCCATTGAATGTTTGCGATGCAGGTGCGGATCAATGGTAATGAGTTCATCTACCCATTGTGACAACAAATTAGCAAAGTATTCTGAACTTACAGCTTCGCCGGTCAGAAACTGAATATCCTGACGCATATAGGATAAATAAGGAGCAACGAGAATAACTTTCGAAGCCTTTAAATCCCTGCACAGCCGGCACAAATAATATAAGGAAATAATCTTATTATCCGGGTGATTCAGGCTGCAAACAATAACGCATCGTTTTGCTTCCAATGAGGATGTAATGCGCAGATAAGTTTCTTCATCCGGAAAACGACGTAATGTAAATTCTGCCAACTCACCTTCGATCAGTCCACACAACTGTTTTGTCATTTCTTCATTGCCGGGCAGTCCAAAAAATATCGTTTTCATTAGATTATAGTGATTATATGCGGGATGCTTATTAAATATTCTTTTGCATACTCCAGTTCACCTTTGGTTTCTGCCCAGATCCTGAACAGGATGTCTCCTGGTTTAATTTGCTTGTTAACAGGTGCAAAGAATTGTAACCCGGCCGATGGTGATTTTGGGGCGCCCGCAAGTTTTGCCACTTTAGCCAGGTGGCGGTTATCTATACGTGTAACTATACCACCTTTAACCGATTTAACATCAAATGAATGCTTCGCATATGAAGGCGTTTTCCATGCTCCCTGGGCCTCACAGATAGATTTGAATTTAGCAAACGCAGCGCCGCTTTCTAAAATTTGCAAAGCTGTTATTTTACCGTCAATTGCTGAATCTTCCTGTACCATGTTCAATAATATTCCAGCTATCATTATTGCTCTGTTCTTAAGATCTTGCGGCGCATCCTGATTGTTCTGCAATACCGCCAGAACATCCATTGCCTCCAAAGCAGGACCTATTCCAATGCCTACAGGCTGAATTCCCTCTGTAACAACCGTTTGGATATGAAGACCTACAGCTTCACCAACACTTTTAAAATAATGTTTTAGTCTTTCCACATCTTTTTTCCTGCGAACTTTCGCCGTTTTGCCAAAGGGGATATCAATTAGAACATGTGTAGAGCCTGCTGCTGCTTTTTTGGACAAAACAGACGCAATCATTTGCCCCTCACTATCAATATTTAAAGCCCTTTCTACTGAAATAATGATATCATCGGCGGGGCTTAATTTAATGGCCCCGCCCCAGGCTAAACAACCGTTTTCTTTCTCAACTATGTTTTTAATAGCATTTAAATCAAGGTCTACATTCGTGATCACTTCCATCATATCTGAGGTGCCGGCAGGTGAAGTGATTGCCCTGGAGGATGTTTTTGGAATAGTATATCCTGCTGCGGCAATAATGCTTACCACAATTGGCGTTGTACGGTTACCTGGCAGGCCGCCAATACAATGCTTATCTAAAACGACTGCTTTGTCCCATGCCAGTTTATGGCCGGCACTAATCATTGCGATGGTAAGTGCTATAATTTCTTTTAATGAAAGATTATTTCCAGAACATGCTGTTATAAAGGCTGCCAGCTCCACATTGGAGTATCTGCCTTCAGCAATGTCTTTCATAATCTCCTCTAACTGCAATTCGGTGAATTGTTTCCCATACATTTTCCCCCTAACAAATGCAATGGATTCAACAGGTCTTAAGTGATGAATACTAACGGTATCACCTTCTGTTACTTTTAACCGTTTCATTGCTTCAATGGACAATCCGGCTTCTTGTTTTTTAATCAGGGTAGACTCAATAACATTAAGTGTAGCAATAATGGTATTGCCATTTGCTTGCACTACCACGCGTGTCAATGCTGTAAAGCCTTCGGCGATGCAAATATGACAGTCGGAGCGCATGTATATGGTGTTCTCCATATAAGTATCAATACCCAATGCTTTTACGCTTAATTTATTTTGTCCCTGCATGTTTTCTTTTGATAAGCAATTTATATCTAAACCTAAGTTTTTTCATCAGAATATAATTGTTTTTTAAGTCCCGCATGTGCGGGATTGCATGAGCTTTCTCATTTCAGTTTGCCTGCCTGCGGCAGCTACCCTGTACACACAAAATTATGAGATTAACGGGCATCGTAGTATAAAATCCTATTTCTACACTGTCAATGGTAGGGAGGCACGACCGCGGCAATCTCTACAATCAAAGCGTGAGACCCGTGATAGACAGATTGCTGCGCTAATTCTTACCAATTGTTATTGCCAAGAGGCACAACCCTTTCTGTCCTTGCGAGGGGTAATTTATTGTATAAAAATCAATATAAATGACGTTAATTTTGTGTTGGGCAATAAATCTGGGCATTATAACAGTCATAACACTAGTGTTTTAACCTGATTGCGAGTTTTGTTTTAGGGTATAGTATTAATCAATATTGGTGAATCCCTTTGGATATCCCGCATGGTAGTAATATCTTTTTTTAAGATACCCTAAGCCCTTGATTTATAAAAAAAATGTCCATTTAATTCGATGAGTAGTTTAAGTAAACTCTATCCCAATAGCTGCGGTATTGATATTGGAAGTGAAAAAGTTTATATCTCTGTAGAGGGCCAACCGGTTAGAAATTTCACAACCTTCACCGCGTCTAACAGCGCTGGTATATTGAACAACTATTTCGGGTCCTTAAAAAGCAGGGATTTCA
>CAYHRC010000276.1:0-4239 GCA_964358565.1 uncultured Sphingobacterium sp.
AATAATACTGAAATGATCAATGAGCGTAAAAAAGCGAATAACATTGAGGATATCAGAGATAAGTCTATTGCATATGATGAAAAGGTGAAATCGTATTTCGAGCCAATCCGTTATCATGTTGATAAATTAGAGCAGCTGGTAGAAGATTCTAAATGGCCTCTTCCAAAGTTCAGGGAGTTGTTATTTATTAAATAGTAACTAGTTGTTAGTACCTGGGGTCGATAGGCCCGGTACCTCAAATAAAATGAAAGCCTCCGAATGGGGGCTTTTTTTTATTTAGCAGTTAGTTGTTAGTAGTTAGTATCTGGGGCCACACTTGTACTAAAGTACAACCCACAGACATCAGACCTCCTGCAATCAACTAAGGAACTGAAATTGATGGTAAAATCAACACACTAACCAAAACAACAAACAACACTATTCAGGCATCGACAACTAACAACCAACTAACCACTAACAACTAACAACTAATTACTACTTTTGTCCCAATGTCAGACCTCAAATACAACCAGCGCGGTGTTTCCGCTGATAAAGAAGATGTGCATAATGCCATCAAAAATATAGATAAAGGCATTTTTCCAAACGCTTTTTGCAAGATCATTCCTGACATTTTAGGCGCTGATGATTCCTATTGCAATATCATGCATGCTGATGGAGCAGGCACAAAGTCTTCACTGGCTTATGTTTACTGGAAAGAGACAGGCGACCTCTCTGTATGGCGGGGAATAGCTCAGGATGCCATCATTATGAACCTTGATGATCTTCTTTGTGTTGGCGCAACTGATAATATTCTACTTTCTTCCACCATCGGGCGTAATAAGAACCTTATACCCGGACAAGTTATTGCTGAACTCATAAATGGAACCGAGGATATCTTAAAAGAACTAAGAGAACTCGGCATAGGTATTTATTCTACCGGAGGTGAAACTGCTGATGTTGGCGATATTGTCAGGACAATTATTGTTGATTCGACTGTTACCTGCCGAATGAAACGATCAGACATCATTACAAATGAGAAAATTCAGGCAGGTGACGTCATTGTAGGATTATCATCTTATGGAAAAGCATCTTATGAGAAGGAATATAATGGCGGTATGGGCTCAAACGGTCTTACCTCAGCCAGACACGATGTTTTCCATAAATATATTGCCGAAAAATATCCTGAAAGCTATGATCCCGCAGTTCCTTATGAGCTTATATTTTCAGGCAATAAAAAACTGACAGACGAGGTAGAAATACCAGAAACAGTAGGAGCTGATCAATCCTCTGTTAGTGCCGGTAAACTTGTTCTCTCTCCCACCCGCACCTATGCACCTATCATAAAAAAGGTTCTTGACGGATACCGCCATCAAATACATGGTATGGTACATTGCAGCGGCGGCGCCCAGACCAAGGTCCTGCATTTTATTGATAAACTTCACATCATAAAAGATAATTTGTTTCCTGTCCCTCCTTTATTTGAATTGATACAAAAACAATCTGATACTGACTGGAGAGAAATGTATAAAGTATTTAACATGGGCCATAGGATGGAATTGTATATCCCTGAGAATATCGCCCAGGAAATAATCAGCATTTCAAAAGAGTTTAACGTTGATGCACAGATCATCGGGCGTGTTGAGTATGCAGATCAAAAGAAGGTGACCATCAGGTCACCTTTTGGAGAATTTACTTATTAAACGATAAAAAGGTACTAATCAGCTTTTTTCTTCATAATGAGTTTCTCTTTAGGAACAGGTAGCTGACTTCGTCTAATATCAAGTTCTTTGATGATATTGTTTGCACCACCCAGAACATCAATACACCAGAGAACAAAACGAACATCCACAGAAATGGTACGTTTGAATTCTTTATCAAAAGCTATATCTCCGCTCATTGCTTCCCAGTTTCCATCAAAAGCTAAACCGATCAGTTCACCATTTCCGTTCAGAACAGGTGAGCCGGAATTACCTCCTGTGATGTCATTATTACTGATAAAACCAACTGCGAGAGTCCCCTTTTCACCATATTGCCTGAAATCACGTTTTGCGTATGCATCAAGCAGGGATTTTGGAAGATCGAACTCATCGTCCCCTGGTTGATATTTAGCGATCATCCCATCAATGGTTGTTTTATAATCATAAGTAATTGCATCCTTAGGACTATAATTTTGTACCTGTCCGTAACTTATCCGCATGGTAGAATTAGCATCCGGATAGATCAATGCTCCCTTATTTCTTTCAAGCATAGCTTTCAGATATAAATTATCCAGACGGTTTTTTTCTGTCTGGAAATCACTTAATATGGTCCCGAAATTATTTTTGACATAGTCCTGAGGTATCAGGTTAACTGCATACTGATAAGCAGGATCTTTTTCAAGCACTTCCATTGTTGGATTTGCTAAGAAGGCCCTTAGCTTAACAGGGGCTATGAGATTACTGTTCGCCCATAAATAATCCGCGTAATTTTTAAAAGTTGCTTCAGGGCTTACTTTCCAATACTTTTCAATGATGAGAGTAAGGAATTTAGGATGCTGGCTTTTCGGAACATCATTATAAAATGAAGTTAATATCTGTGCAAAGATCTTTTTACCAGCACTTTCAATATAGGTCTTTTCGTAGGTATTAACCAAAGTAGTTAAATTCTGCTTTACCTGGCTTTGATAGGCGGCATCATCCTTACGATCATTCATAGCCTTTAACAAATTTCCAAACTGGGAAGCATTTCTAACCCATGGAGAAGCTAATAAGCCTTCATTGATATATGTAACGTGCACTGCATAGGGTTCATAGGAAGAATAGGCTGCTTTATATTGTTCCATAAGTTTTGCATTCTCAGGAGTGGATGAGGCGAATTTTGTAAATGCATCCTCCTGCTTTTGCTTAGCTTCATATATTTTCAATCTTTTAAGCTGTTCGGTCTGACCGATATAGTATTTCCAGTAATTAGCTATGCTGGCATATTGGGAAGACATTTTCAAGCGTGTATCAACACTTTTATCCATTTCCTCTTTCCATGCTTTTAGACGTATATCACGAAGCTTAACGATTATTGGGTTCGTCATTTCTGTTGCCATATTCACACCGTAGGAAGTCAGAAAGCGGTCTGTGCGGCCGGGGAAGCCATATACCATGGCAAAATCACCGCTTTTCACTCCTTTTATCGATACGGGCAGGAATTTTTTTGGTGTATACGGTTTATTGGAAGCTGCATATGCGGCAGACTTGTTACCGGCATCTGCATAAACGCGGAAAACTGAAAAATCTCCGGTATGACGCGGCCATTCCCAGTTATCCGTATCACCACCAAATTTCCCTATTGATTGTGGCGGGATGCCAACCAAACGGATATCGTTAAATCTTTCATAAATGAACAGAAGGTACTGGTTGGCTTTGTATATATCTCTAACATCAGCTTCCAGGGTAGTCCCGGCGATAACGCCACTTGTTATCTGCTTGCTGATCTCTGCTACCTTTGCAGCTTTATCCTTTTCATCGACACCCGCTAAGGCTGCTATCACTTTTGGAGTTACATCCTCCATACGCACCAAAAAACGGACAAATAATCCCGGAATGGGTTTTTCCTCCTGATATGATTTTGCATAAAAACCGCTGTCCAGGATGTTATTTTGAGGCGTTGAATTTGATGCTGCGGCATCATACCCACAATGGTGATTAGTAAAGATCAAGCCGTTCTTTGAAACGATCTCGCCCGTACAAAATCCGCCAAAAGAGACGATTGCATCTTTTATACTAGCCTTATTAACACTATAAAGATCTTCAGGAGTTAATTTAAAACCCTGTTTTTTCATTTGTTCGTAATTCTTGCCGATAAGCATCGGAAGCCACATGCCTTCATCTGCCTTTGCAAAATAAGGCGTGAAAAATACAAACAGCATCAGCCATACCGCTGCATATTTAATTGTTTTCATATAATTGGTTTTTAATTGGTTAAAGCAAATATAGGACCCAATGGGACAAATCAATAATTCAGCCTTGTTTTTTTGCACATAAAAAAACCTGCTCCTTTCGGGGAGCGGGCTGTAATAAAAATTATACTCTGTTATTGGAAATTATAACGGAAACCAAATTGCATATAATAAGTAGATGCAGAGGTTTGGGTAGTTCTAAAAGACAGATTTCCATTCAAGAGTAAACTGGAATGAATTATCAGTCTTTCCGAAATTTTCATTGACTTAATATTAATTAAATCATATCTGTCCGAACAATTTTTGAATTTGAGCAATTGATTTATTAAATC
>CAYHRC010000277.1:0-4233 GCA_964358565.1 uncultured Sphingobacterium sp.
AAGCTGCAAATCCCTAAACGCGTACTTATTTCAATAAGCCTTTGCATATCCGGTTCCATATCCCCTACCGCAATATTTTCGATTACGCTTCCATTAAAGAGATCAATCTGCTGCGGGACTATTCCAATGATACGTCTGAGTGAATGATTACTGATATATTTAATTGAATAGTCCCCTATATAAATATTGCCATCCTGCAAAGGGTAAATATTCTGCAGAAGCGACATCAGTGTAGACAAGGACAAAATCCACTATCTTCTGGACGAAGATCGAAGCTGAAAGGCCCAGTATCGTATAGATAAGCGCACCAAAAAGAACCTGCAGAAGTATGGGTCTGTGCGGCTTTACCAGTACCCAAAAACGGCTAATTATAGTTTCCCCTTCGTTAGGTCGGAAATCGTCTGCAGGCATTAACAGTAATAATACCCCGCTCCACTCTTTTTTAAACTCAGCGTGAGTTTTACGATGCATCAAGCCATCAGCCGGATCCATTATTTCGATGTACCTGCTCCTGATTTTGCAGATTACTACAAAATGATGATGTACCTCCCTGACTATAACATGGGCAATTGCAGGCTTTGGTATTTTAAATAAACTTTCATATGGCCCCTTAACCCCTTTTGCATCAAAACCCAGATCGCGGGCCGCTTCAATAAGCCCTAAAACATTGGTGCCTTTTGAATCTGTTCCGGCCTTCTTCCGAATTCGTGCGACGAGAACATTCAATTTGTAATATTTTGCGACAGAAGCCAGACAGGCAGCGCCACAATCAGTAAAATTCCGTTGCTTGACATTGATATTCATTTCAGATCATATAGATTTCAGGTATTGGAGGAGCTTCTTTTCTATCGGCAAATGCCAGTAATTGATTAACATCCTTTAATAGTTGTCCCGTTTGAAAAGAACGTTGCTCCAGCAGATAAGCTTGCTTTCCAGGCACTGAGGCATCTATTACCAGCAGTGTATCACCACGCGTTAGCTTTTGGTTATCTTTCATGTTGATTAAATAGTCCTTGATTTTGAGAGCATCTACACTTAAAAATATGAATTTGTTCTTACACAAGAAATTTAACTGCCTGAATTTTATCAAACGGTATACCTGGCCTGGCTATCGGCAAAATAACAGAGAAGGAGAATTATGCGGGAAAGGGGACGCTGAATTCTTAGAGAATAAAATGGAGATCAATCGAGCTGATCGAGCTGTTGCAGTAAATCGTCAAGGCCATCATCAATATTTAAAACCTTCTTCCTTACGTACTCATAAAAAGTATCCAGCCCTTTGGTATCTGGTGAATAGCCGCCAAACTCGAGTAAGCCGATCCCCTCATTTTGATGATTGAAAAGTTCAAATGAAATGGTCCCCACACTTTTACCTATGTAGACCTTATAATCATTTACAGATGTATAAAAGGTTTTACCGTCGGCTTCTTCTTTCCAGATTAACTTATCCTCATTGGTAAGTTTCTTTATCTTATTGAAGACAGCCATAATCTTTTCATTTTCCATTATTCTATCTATTTAAAAGGATGATCAGACCTCGCCATTTCTTTTTCGGGAAAACCATTCCAGAGAAAGTAATCCGGCTATAAGAAAAAAGATCAGTTTCAGGTTGATCAGCTCTTCATATTTTCGGTCTTCATATGAAACGGTTTTCACATTTTCATTTGCCTTTATGAGCTTCGGAAGATCTTCGATTTGATTTGGAAAGATCATTTTTCCGCCGCTTTGCCGGGCCATGGAAAACAACAGCTGGTGATTGGCCACTGTCTGCTTAAATTCTGCCTGCTGCTGAGTTATAACAAATTGTCCCTCCGCATTGTGTTTAGTTTTTCCAAGCGTTGTTCCTGCTTTGTAAGCATAGTGGCCGGCAGGTAAGACACCAGCATCGAGGGTATAGGCATTAGTCGTTCTTGAGAAAATGTATGAATAACTTTTACCGGTCTTGCTTTTCAGAGTGATATTAACATCAGGGGTATTGACCAGCTCAAAAGCATCATTGTATAATTCGGCATTCAGAACGATGTGTTCATTTTCATCAAAAGCATTTTTTGCCGGATAAACCCTGAACTTACGCCTGTCATCACGTGTAGAAAGATATTGTACAGTCTTGCTTACGAGCTCATCCAGTGCATCATGATTTGAACTCTCCTGAAAATCTTCCAGCCGCCATCGCCAGATACCCTCCCCTGCCAGAACACCTATTTTACGCTGGGGATCTTCACCAAAAACAAGCAGGGGCATATCAGTAACTAATTTACCGATCTGCTGACTCAATAATACGCTTGCGGGGCCCTTCAATCCATAGTTGCCAAATGGGCTAAGGAGAGGCGCAAAGTTTTGTATCTTCTGTTTATTCGCATCATTTAATGTAAAGCCATAAAAATCAGATCCAAAATGTGCGACAGCCTCCTGCATATTTCCTGATGCGGTAATACCAAGCACCGATTGAGAGGATGAAAACGAACTCATATTGCTTTGAGCCCCCAGAATATACAGCAGGGGCTTAGAGGCACTATATCGCAGAATATCTGATGCAGGATTATTGAGGGATGGCAGCTGATGTAAGATGACCAGGCCAGCCTCCTCTATATCACTTTTCAAAACATCAGTTGACATCACAAGCTTAACAGAATAGCTTTTATTGCCCTCAATAGATTGCTTCAGCGCCGATAGATCAGGATGGGGTGAATTAGCTATGATAAGGATCTTTTGGCTGCCGTCAATAACCTCGACAAAAATTGAGTGAGTATTATTCCTTACTGAAAGCTCATTGGAAATGGGGGACAAATGTATATTATATTGCTGGATCCCTTTCCTCTTTGCCAGTAAGGTAAGGGGGACAGTCAGCCTGAATTCATTTGAATTTATGCTCACAGGCCTGGAAAATAAAATACCTGAAGCATCTGAAACCGTCAATACACTTGTACTGCCCTTCGCCTGATATGCTTCAATGCTTATTTCAACCTGAAACTGATTATCCAGATAAGTGACATTATTATAATTGATATTCGAGATTAAAAGGTCGCGTTTGGCGATAGTATCGCCAAGTGCAATGGTATATAAAGAGGTCTTTAAGTTCTTACTTTCATATTGCGGATTTGCACCCCGGTTATATATGCCATCACTGCCTAAAATAACAGCACCGATATTCCGGTTAGAAAACTGATCTTCAATTAATTTAAAAACAGATGAAATATCTGTCAGCGGCCCATTATACTTAAGATCAAGACCACTTTTTATATCAGAACCGAAGTTGAATGAACGCAGCTCATAATCTTTCGAGAGGTTTTTTTCCAGCTCTCTCAATTTCTCAGAATACGAAGCCGGATTAAAACCTGCTGCCTTTGAAACCAGTATAGAAGCCGAATTATCCTGTGCAATAATAATGATCGGTTTTTCGATGGTCTTGCTTACCGTTTTAATCAAGGGTGCGAAAAGCAGGAAGGCTAACAATGCAACAGCCAGCGCTCTTAATCCAAAGAGCAAATTCCTTAAATTCTTATTAAGGTTTGATGAGGATCCGTATAATAAAAAAGCATAGCCTGTTCCGAGAGCCAGGCATCCCAAAAGCCAGAAAAATGTTCCTGATGTAAACTGCAGTTGAAATAATAGTGGCATAGCTAATACAAATATGCCAAATTATTCAAGCTTTCCACGCAGAAACCTGTAGCCTTTATCAAACTAAGAAAGCTAAAGATATAGCTGAGCACTCCTTATCATGCTTTATTATTTTTTGTCCCGGCCCAGAAAATCCCGGATAGCCTGGTGATAAGCTTTCTTTCCTGGAGGAAGTCCGGCCTGCAATTCTGCTTTTTTTACGGGATCGGCAATAATAGCTTTAGCATATGCAACAGCTTTACTGAATCTGCTTTTTTCTGCCAGTTGTAATTCACTTGGTTTGACTTTACTCATATCAGGATATGAGGTAGCAAAGACTCCTTGCGGATAGGATTTATAAACTATCTGCTTGTTGAGATGACCACTTAGGTTCCCTGTTACAATATTATCCTTTACCCTTGCCATTGGTATAGTATTTACTGGTCAGCTATCTGGCAGGCCGGAGCTTTTATGGTGAACTCCTCCTGTCTCTATCTTACGTTCATCTTACGTTCATCCTACGTTCAGAATATGCCTCTGATAAGATTTGACGAAATCCTTACTAATGAAACCTATTTAAAATATGAGCCAACATGTCCATAAAACCCTGAATCTGTATTTATACTAATTTACAAA
>CAYHRC010000278.1:0-4222 GCA_964358565.1 uncultured Sphingobacterium sp.
CTTTGCATCATGCCGGGATTATCTTTCATCATCTTCATCTTCGTGCCATGGTTTTCCATCATCATTTTCATCTTTTCATTTCCCTGCATCATCATTTTACCGTTTTTGCTATTCATCATTGCTTCCATCATTTCTTTCGACATATCAGGATCATTAGCAATTGCGGTGATGATTTCATTTCTGGAATCTAATTTTGAAAGAATTTGTTTTGTAGACTGACAGGATGCGAACAGCGTAATTAAAGCAATCGTCAATGTAATTTTTTGTAGTGTTTTCATAATTTTTGATTTTTAAATTTTTTTTCAGTTTCGCTGTTACACGAATATTTTATTTACGTACTATCTCCACAGAACATTTTGCATGTAATGCCACCGCCTGAGAAACCGAGCCCAGCAGAAAGCGTTCAAAATTTTCGCTGCATTTTCGGTTGTATCCTCTGCCGCTTTTAAAGCATGGAGGTCGGCTTCAGCATAATACTCTTGCGACACACCCAGTGGGCCCATAGCCGTTATTAGCGGAGTCCTTTCGTAAGCAGAAACAATACGTACTTTCGTGTTGAGCGGAAATGGTCTGCGGGCAACCTCCTCAACCGCTGCTTTGCTATGCGCAGAGCCATCTGTAGCTAAAAGTATTTTCATGCTTTTTTTCCTTTTTGTTTATTCATTTGTTTAAATCATTTATTCCGGATGCGCTTTGCTGGCATCTGGCAGAATTTGCATGTCACTTTGGCCCCAGCCGCTATCCCTGAACCTGAAGTAAAGATAGATGAGCAGACTCAGTATCGCCGCGAAGAAGCACCAAATAGAGACCAATGCCGTGATATGAACGATATACGCTGTAATGAAAGACAGCAACATTAACACGCCAAACAACTTCACGAATCCGTGGCTTGAAAAGAAACAACTGACACAGGTCGCCGCGAGGTAAAGCAGCATAATCGGAACCACGTAGAAATGCGGCGATACGTAGACAATGTGCCTGCCAGCGACTTCAGCAACCATCGGGCTAGCTATTATGAAATAGAGCAGGTAGAGACCCGCTATGACCCCTGCGGCCCCGAACGCGAAGATTGTCTTCTTTCGCCAGCTTACGGCTTCCATCAGGCCTATGGCGAACGGCAAGTAAATCGGCCACAGCACATGCGAGAATAGGGAATACAGGTACGTCATTATCTGGCTGAGGAGCGGCCTGTCATGGCTGAATGTCAGCCAGATGACACCCTCGGTCAGTTGCTGGATCCCGAAAAGCAGCGGAATGAGCGCAAAAGGCACTTCAACAGACACTTTGATTTGTTTGAGCGTTGCAATGCCGATAACACATAGTGCAGTACCTGAAATAAAGCTTGCCGTAGCTGAAAAACACATTACTGACTTCTTTTTGTTTTACTATATTGAAACAACCTCCTTAATCGTATAATGTCCTGCCTTGGTAAGCTGGGCCTGCAATTCGTCCACATCAACAGATTTGCTCATAGTGAGAACAGTTCTTTGTGGATGCAATTGGACCTCGGCTTCTTTAACATGGGGGACTTGCAACAACGCCCGCTTTATGTTGTTAACCATATTTTTGATTAAGAGTTTCATGTTGATCTTATATTAAAAAATCATTCTCAAGCAAACGTTTCTTTGTAGATGTCCATTAATTTAAATGAAGCAATCAATACAATCCAGACCCATATGTAACCCAATGCAATCAAACGCAATTTTGGCACGAACAACAGTATGCAATAGATTCCTACAGCAAAATAGGAGTGTAATGGGTGAAACCCAATGCTTCATCGATCAGGATCATAAACAGGTATAGCTAGTAAATGTTCTAAATCAACAGCCATTGTTGCAATCATAATAAGCCAGACTTTAATAGCCATGTGTTTATAAAAAAGTAAAGCAACAATAGCTGGTACTACAAAATGTAATATGATATGAAGCATATTTATAAATAACCTTAATTTTTAATGCAAAGCAGCTGGTCTGAAGCTCCTTTTTTACTCAATTGCTGACAAGTCCTGGCTACTTTTATTTTTATGATTAATATAGGTATCCAAAGCCTTTTTCCCAAAACGATAAAACACTACCGGTGTCACAATCATATCCAGCAGGGTGCTGCTGATCAATCCTCCCAAAATCACCGTTGCAACCGGATACAATATTTCTTTACCCGCTGCAGCGGCATCCAGAGTAAGTGGAATTAAAGCTAAAGCAGCTACTAATGCCGTCATTAAAACCGGAACTAATCTTTCCAATGAACCGCGGACAATCATGTGCTTGCTAAACTCTTCCCCTTCGTGTTCTATCAGGTGGATATAATGAGAGATCATCATGATTCCGTTTCGGGACGCAATTCCAGTAAGGGTAATAAACCCGACCATCGTAGCAATAGAGAACACACCTCCGGTTAATATTACGGCAACCACACTTCCGATTAATGCCAAAGGGATGTTCAGCATAATCTGAAATACAATACGGGATGAATTGAAATGGCTAAACAATACCAGGAAAATTCCGGCCAATGAGAAAATACTTAATATCAGGATCAGTTTAGATGCCGACTGCTGGCTTTCAAACTGCCCGCCATATTCAATATAATAGCCCTGTGACAATTGAAGGTTTGACTGGATGTTCGCCTGTAATTCCTTCACAGCACTTCCCAGGTCACGTCCCTGAACATTCGCGGAAATCACAATCCGGCGCTGTGTATTTTCATGATAAATAGAGTTGATCCCATTTTCAAATTCAATTTTTGCAATCTGCTGTAAAGAGATCAATGAACCGTTAGGTAAGGATATCTGGGTATTACGGATGGCCTCCACACTGTTACGGGTACTGTCATCAGTTCTCAGCAATAAATCAAATGTTTTTTGCCCGTCTAAAATCTGGCTTACAACTCTTCCATTATAAAATACCTCCAGATCTTCAGCTACCTTGCCTGCCTGCAGGCCATATTGTTGTATAGCGATACGGTCCAGCCTGATCATTAACTGTGGGACCAAAACTTGCTTTTCAATCTGTACATCCACAACTCCAGGTACCCGGGTAATAATTTGCTGGATTTTAGATGCGTTGCTCCGAAGCTCCGCCAGGTCATTACCGAAAACTTTGATGGCTACCTGAGCCCTTACCCCGGAAAGCAAATGATCCAGCCGATGTGAAATAGGTTGTCCAATATTAACCGACACGCCTTTAAGAGAAGACAATTTTTCCCTGAGATCCGCCAGGATTTCTTCTTTACTTCTGGTAATTTCCTTGGGATCTTTTAATGCAACTTCAATTTCAGAATTACTGGGTGGTTCGGCATGTTCATCCAGTTCAGCACGCCCCGTTCTTCTGGCGGTAACCAAAACTTCGGGCACTTTAAGCATTTGCTTTTCAGCGATGCTTCCCACCTTATTAGCTTCTTCCAGAGAAGTTCCTGCTGGTAAGGATAAGTTTACGGTATAGCTCCCTTCATTAAAGGGTGGCAGGAATTCAGTTCCAAAGAATGGAATGATACTCGCAGCCGCAACGATCAAAATCAGGGCTGCACCAATAACTATCTTCGTATGATTTAAACCCCAGTTCAGCAATTTGGTATCCTGTCTTTTTAAAAAACGCACCAGTGGGCTATCCTGTTCATCCGGATTATAAGCTTTGGGTGCCCCAACTCCCAACTCCTTACTCCCTGTAAACTGATTACTGCCAACTTTCTTCTTCCAGAACTTTAAGTTAACGTGCTTCAATGCCCGTTCTGATCCAATTAAATAACTGCACAAAGCCGGGGTTACTGTTAAAGAAACTACCAGTGAAGCAATAATAGAAGTAATATAGGCTATACCGAGAGGGGCAAAGATCTTCCCTTCAATCCCTTGCAAATAAAATAAGGGGATGAAAACAAGAACAACAATAATGGTAGCATAAACTATAGAATTCCGCACTTCGCTGCTCGCCTCATAAATCACCTGCATTAATGGACGGGTCTGTTCGCTTGCCCAGTTTTCCCTCAACCGTCGGTATACATTCTCAACATCCACAATCGCATCATCAACCAGCTCTCCTATGGCGATAGCCAAACCTCCAAGTGTCAGTGTATTAATTGAAATGTCAAATGATTTGAAAATAATCGCGGTGATAATTAAGGATAAGGGAATCGCCGTTAAGGTGATAATAGTTGTGCGAAAGTTGAGCAGAAACAGGAATATGATAATCACCACCAGGATAAATCCATCCCGCAAAGCATCCTCTACATT
>CAYHRC010000279.1:0-4216 GCA_964358565.1 uncultured Sphingobacterium sp.
AAAAAGAAAGATTTTTTTTGTAGTTTAATGAAAGAAACCCGATTTGATCTGCTACCTTGTAATGGTTCATATTTTCAATCCGTTAAATACAGCAGGATTAGTGATGAAGCAGATACTGCTCTGGCAAAGCGGCTAACTACTGAATTCAGGGTTGCAAGAATACCGGTATCTGCCTTCTACAGTAAAGGGACGGATCATAAGGTTTTGAGATTTTGTTTTGCAAAAAAGCAAGAAACTCTTGAGAAAGCCGTTGATAGCTTAGCCAACGTTTAATGCAACATTTGCAAAATAAACCCGTATGAATATCTGAAATGAATACGCTAAAAATTACCTCCTTCCAGGCATACCTTTTTTGGGAAAACATTGAAAAAAATCTTCAAAACCTGGGCCGAAGATTATCCTCTATCCGTGAAAAAACAGACTTGATTGTTTTACCTGAAATGTTCAGCACCGGTTTCTCGATGAATGTCGAGAACCTGGCTGAAGAAATGGATGGAAAAACCATGAAATGGATGCTTGAACATGCAAAAAAGTTTCGCTGTGTGGTCACAGGCAGTATTATTATTAAAGAGAGCCAAAAATATTATAACCGTTTGATCTGGATGCGTCCGGATGGGACTTATGATTTTTATGACAAAAGGCATCTTTTTGGATTAGGTGAAGAGGACCAGCATTATACACCAGGCAATAAAAAGCTCATTGTAGAACTAAATGGCTGGAATATCTGCCCGGTTATTTGTTATGACCTTCGCTTTCCAGTTTGGTTACGTAATGCAAACGGGGAATACGATATGCTGCTTATCATAGCTAACTGGCCTGAACGCCGCTCATTGCACTGGCGTACCCTCATCCCCGCAAGGGCCGTTGAAAATCAGTCCTTTGTACTAGCCGTTAACAGGGTTGGCCACGACGGAAATGAAGTATATCATTCAGGTGATTCGATGTGCATTGATCCAAACGGAAAGGTGGTTTATTATAAACCTAATGACGAAGATCTCTATACTTTTTCCATTAATAAGGCAGAAGTGAACAATGCACGGGCATCTTTTCCGTTTCTTAAAGATGGAGATAAGTTTAAGATCGACTTGAAGTAGTAATTCACCCCTGGATTTTAATAGCCCGGGATATCTTTTAAAATACCTGGGATATGGAAATTAAACATCTTGAAAATACTCATAAAGGTTCATTTTATATCGAAGAAAATGGGACCTTAATCGCCAAAATGACCTATACATTCGCTGGTTTAGATAAAATGGTCATCGACCATACCCTGGTATCCGATGTGCTCAGAGGAAAAGGCGTAGGTAATTTACTGATTGATGCTGCAGTTTCTTATTCAAGGGATAACAGCATAAAAATTGTCCCGCTCTGCCCATTTGCAAAGTCAGTGTTTGACAAAACAAATGCCTACAATGATGTGCTGTTCGGCTAAATCAGCGACCAAAAGACACTTACTTTTCTTCAAGAAGGCGCTTTTTACAATCCTCTAATTTTGCTTTTTCTTCATCAGAAAGTTCGGGCAATTTCAGTTTTAAGGATTTAAGTGTATTAATTACAATCCTGCTTATTGCAATGCGGGTGTACCATTTCTTATCTGCTGGTATAATATACCATGGGGCATACTCCTCCGAGGTTTCACTCATTGCATTCTCATAAGCAGCCATATAATCATCCCATTTTTCACGTTCATCGATATCGGAGGATGAGAACTTCCAATTTTTAAGCGGCTCATCAATTCTTTCCAAAAACCGTTTCTTTTGTTCGTCTTTTGATACGTAAAGAAAAAACTTGATTATGACTGTTCCGTTCCTGCTAATATGTTCTTCAAAGTCACGGATACTTTTGTAACGCGCCGTCCAGAATCCCTTATCAATATCATTTACTGTTGAAACGGATGACATCCTTTCATTCAATATAAATTCGGGATGAACCTTACAAATTAATACATTCTCGTAATGGGATCGGTTATGAATACCTATGCGGCCTCTTTCTGGCAGAGCTTTATAGTGTCTCCATATAAAATCATGGTCCAGTTCTTCTGCGCTGGGCTGTTTAAAACTAAATACCTGACATCCCTGTGGATTGAGACCGCTCATTGTATGCTCAATGGCGCTATCCTTACCCGCTGCATCCATTGCCTGAAAGATAATTAGCAAGGAGTGTTTATTAGATGCATACAGCTGTCCCTGCAGTTCATTCAACTCCGCTCTGAATTCTGTGAGCAATCCGGCTGCATCCTCTTTTTTATATCCCTTCGAATATTCAGGATCATAGTCTTTAAGACTAACCTTTTTATCTTTTACAACTTTGAACTTTTTTACAATATCATCCATATAATAATTCCTGTCCTGAAAGCCAATTTAAAAAATTTTTAAACACCAATTACGTTAAGTAGTGGTGCACTTCTAAAATCCAACAATTTTGCACCATATTAATTACGATTTGCTCATATTTACCGCATGTTCAGAGAAGTTAAAAATAAGTCGCTTCGTTACACCATCATATCTTTATATTTTATAGTTCTGTTCTTTTGTGCTGTAGAATTAAACTTTTTATGGCTATTCGGATATTCGCCCACCATTGTTGATATAAAAACTCCGAATATGAACCTTGTGTCAGAGCTTTATACAGCTGATGGCAAACTGATCGGGACATACTATAAGGAAAACAGAAAGCCTGTTGAATACGACAGCATATCCCCTGCTGTAATTGACGCACTTGTTGCCACAGAAGATGTACGTTTTTATAAACATAGCGGAGTTGATTTCAGATCTCTCATATCGAGTATGGTATCTACAGCGTCAGGCGACCGGAGGGGGGCAAGTACCATCACACAGCAACTGGCAAAGAACCTGTACAGTACACGAAACAGAAAATCAGAGGGCCTGATAAAATATATTCCGGGTGTACGTACAATCATTTATAAGCTTAAGGAGTGGGTGACCGCTTTCAAACTCGAGCATTATTATACCAAGGAAGAAATTCTGACTCTTTATCTCAATACGGTACCATTTGGAAATAATGCCTTCGGAATTAAAACTGCCTCAAAACGATATTTTAATAAGGCTGTCAATAAATTACAGGTAGAGGAATCTGCTTTACTTGTGGGGATGCTCAAAGCCACAACCACCTATAATCCCATCAGGAATCCCGAAAAATCAGTTGAAAGGCGGAATACGGTACTTTCTCAGATGGAGAAATATGAATATCTAAGTCCGGAGGAGTTCAAAAAATATAGCCAGAGACCACTTAAGCTAAATCCGGGAAGCCTTGATGAAGGGAGTGATGGCGGATCATATCTGAGATCTGCTGTATCTAAATACCTTGAAAAGTGGAGTGAAGATAATGGTTATGATCTCTATACTGATGGTTTGAAAATTTACACAACCATCGACTCAAGGATGCAAAGATACGCTGAAGAAGCCGTAAACAGTCAGATGAAATCTCTGCAAAGGAGGTTTGAGAACGTATGGGGCAATGAAAATCCCTGGAGAACATCCGATGGAAAAGAGATTGTGGATTTTCCTCAGAAAGCTGCCCAGCGGCTTCCTTACTACGACATACTTAAAAAGAAATATAATAACAATCCCGATTCCATCAATTACTACCTGAATAAACAAAAAAAAATGAAGGTGTTTAACTGGAGCGGTGAAAAGGAAGTTGTTTTCTCAACGATCGATTCAATTAAATACTATGCGAAGATCCTCAACACAGGCATGATGACCTTTGATCCCTTCAACGGCCATATTAAGGTTTGGGTTGGAGGGATTGATCATAATTATTTTAAATATGATCATGTTAATCAGTCAAAAAGACAGGCAGGGTCGACCTTTAAACCATTTGCCTACCTGGCGGCCCTTGAAGCAGGCATGAGCCCCTGCGATAAATATGTAGATAAACCAGTAAGAATACCCTATCAGAATGAGGGTAAAACTGAATATTGGGAACCCAAAAATGCAAGCTACAGCTTTACCGGGCAGGAAATGTCATTGCGCGCCGCGATGGGTAAATCAGTGAATTCTATAACTGCGCAGGTAACTGAAGATGTAGGTGCCCAAAACGTAGTAAAATATGCTCATCAGTGCGGAATTGAAAGTGATTTGAAAGCGGTACCTTCTGTTAGTCTGGGTCCTAATGACGTCAGCGTTTTTGAAATGGTTAGGGCTTATGGTACTTTCTTAAATAAGGGTATTAAATCAGAGCCGATCCTGGTTGA
>CAYHRC010000280.1:0-4204 GCA_964358565.1 uncultured Sphingobacterium sp.
TGGTCATTCTCTGGGCGAATTTTCTGCCCTTGTATCTGCCAGCGACCTATCTTTTGAAGATGGTTTACGACTGGTAAGCGCACGTGCCAACGCTATGCAGAAAGCATGTGAAATAAGACCATCTACGATGGCGGCTATTTTGGGTCTTGATGATTATACGGTTGAAGATATTTGCCAGAGAATTAGTGAAATAGTTGTGCCTGCAAATTATAATTGCCCGGGCCAATTGGTAATTTCCGGAACCATTGAGGGCATTGACAAGGCATGTGACTTAATGATTAAAGCAGGTGCAAAACGAGCTATAAAATTAAATGTAGGGGGTGCCTTCCATTCTCCACTGATGGAAGCTGCCCGGGTTGAATTACAGACTGCAATTGAGGCTACCGAAATAAGAGAACCTATCTGCCCCATCTATCAGAACATTGATGCCAAACCTTATACTGATGTAGCCAGTATCAAGCATAATCTGATATTACAGCTAACGGGAGCTGTACGCTGGACCCAAACGATCGAAAAAATGCTGCATGACGGTGCTACCTCTTTTACAGAAGTGGGTCCGGGGAACGTATTACAGGGACTTGTTAAAAAAGTTGACCGTAATGTGCAAACCGGCAGTGCAACGATAAAATAAATATTTAAGATACATTTGTCAATTAGTACCCATTTTAAGCCTCTTTTTGCGTTTTTATTTTTTACCCTAATTATCCATCCTTGAGCGGAAACTTTAAGATTCGGTTACTTCTTTTTGTGCTGGCTATTGGCTTTGCAGCCACCGCTTTAACAATCGATTTAAAGTTTAATAAGGCTGAGATCCTGAGGCTTGACGGACAGAAAATAGAACGGCGATTGAATCGCAAAGAGCAGCTTATCAAAACGTTCTTAAATGATCCTGCTGTACGCGATTCGCTGGAGAACATAGATAACAATGCAGAGTGGGCCCAATATATTATCTCAGAGTTCAGCGAAAAAAAGAATATTTACCTGCAAACCTTTGAAAAAGGTCAGCTGAAATTCTGGAGCGGAATTCAAATAGTATTAGAAAGTGATAGCCTGCTGAGAGAGGGTACAAGTTTTATTCCCTGGCAAAATGGCTATTATGAGGCAATAAAACAATCCTGGGGCGATTATTCTGTGGTCTGTTACATCCCTCTTATGGCCAGCTATCCCTACCAAAATGAGTATCTGGAGAATAAGTTTGCTTCCGACCTGATATCATCAGATAATCTTAACATAGCAAGCCTGAACGATCAGCAGGTATTCAACATACGTAATATTGAAGGTAAGTATCTCTTTTCTGTTAAACATAAACCCAGTGTTTCTGATACTTTTTATATTGGTTTTGAACTTTGGATGTGGCTGCTTTCGGCAATTTTCGGGTTAATATTTATTACACATTTTTGTGTTAGTCTGGCTGATAAAGGCTATGTAAAAACAGCCATTTTCATACTATTATTTTCCTTGCTTATCTTCCGGCTCTTAGATCTTGAATTCAGGTGGCTGAGTGATCATTTTGAGATCGACATATTTAATCCCAAGTATTATGCTTCCAGTTATTTCTTCCCTTCAATTGGCGAATTTCTGGTAAATGTATTGTCATTCTCCTGGCTTCTGACATTCATTCATGCTTACCGGTTTAAGATTATACCTCCGGGTCAATTATTAAGTAAGCTGTTAAGCTGTATAATTTTTATTGCTATCGGATTTGTAATTTTTCTGGTGGCTTATGGTACTAACAGTTTATTTGAAGGGCTTATCACCAATTCTAACATCAATTTTGATGTTTCGAATGTGCTGAATTCAACCTGGCTAAGCTGGCTGGGGATTTTTATCTTCTGTTTTTCGATGTTAAATCTTTACCTGGTCATCGATTGCGCCATAGCTATTTCAGATTCATTAAACCTAAGCAATAAAGAGCGTCTGCTTTTGTTTGGAGGAGGCCTGATGATCATCTTAATTGGCCAGATTTTGTATTCTCAATTTACTGTCTTCTTTTTATTGTTTGCAATCCTGATTATTATTGCCGGCTGGGCATTTTACCGGTATAAGCGTAAGTTCAATCCCGGGGCATTTATAGTGTGCTTGTTGATTTTCGCTATCATTGGTTCAGTCAAATTATCAAGATTTCAATTTCGAAAAGAGCGTGAAAGCCGGAAATTACTTGCTGCCAGGTTAGAATCTTCAGGGGATCCAAACGCTGTATTGCTTTTTTTTAAGCTGGAACAGGAAATTCTGAAGGATAAGTTCATTACAGATTACTTTAAAAACCCGCTCGCAAGTCATGGGGCATTAGATAACCGTCTGATCAAATTGTACATGGCGGGTTATCTGTCGAGGTATGATTTCAAATCATATGAGTACAATGAGAGAGGCTCATTTGTAAAAGGAGATCAGGGAATCCCGCTTTCCAGTTTTAAAAACCTTGTTTTGAAGGGTTCTGTGAAAGTTTCCGGATATTTTTATCGCAGGAACAATACGTTTGGTTTCCAGCATTATTTTGCTTTGCTGCCGGTTCAGGATAGCCTTAATAACTTAGGGACACTTGTACTGGATCTTCAATCGAAGCGTCTGGATGAAATAGGGTCCTTTCCCGAGCTTCTTGTTGACGGTAAGATCCAGGATGACCTTGAGCTTAAGGATTATTCATATGCTTATTATAATGATGGTCGATTACTTAACCAGCATGGAAAATATGTCTACAACCTTGAGAATTATGAGTTCCAGGGTAAAGTTAAAAGCTTTGTATTTGTAAATAATTATGAAGATGGCCATGAATACAATCATTTAATTTATCAGCCTAATCCTCGAAAACAGATAGTAATTAGTAAGGAAGTAAACAATTTAATGACTCAGCTTGCTTCCGTTTCATTTATTTTTCTTGTCCTGCTGATCTTCTCCGCATTAATTTATCTTTTTCAATGGCTTTGGTATAGTTTGCATAATTACCATGTCAGCTTTCGGAACTTTAGATGGAACTATCTTATTACAACGAACAGAATGCTGTATAAAACACGGATACAGCTTTCTATGGTTTCGGCGGTCGTTATTACTTTGCTCATAACGGGAATAATAACATATTACAATATAAGCCAGCAATATCGTGAGCAGCAGGAGGTAACCGTTTTAGATAAAGTGACTAAAATTTCTGCGGGTATTAATGAACAGTTAATTGATAATGGCATACTGGCCACCAATCAGCAGGCAGAAGTTGCCTTCAATTCTTTTGCGGACCTCAATGGTGCTGATTTAAATCTGTTTGATCTGAATGGTAATTTAATTCATACAACACAGCCTAAAATATACGAGAACGGGCTCATTTCACGAAAAATGAATTCCCTGTCCTATTTATACCTGAATAAGCTTCAGAAATCAGAATATATTAATACTGAACAAATAGGTGAACTCTCTTTTATTGCTGCTTATGTACCACTTCGGAACAGTAAAAACGAACCTATAGCCTATATGGGTCTTCCATACTTTTCGAATGAAAAAGATTATGAGGATCGCGTTGGAACATTCCTGAATGCTCTAATAAATGTATATGCACTCGTATTCGTTGCCATAGGCTTTTTTGCGGTTTTTGTAGCAAACCGGATTACCAGTCCGCTAACACTTGTTCAGAAAAGTTTAAGCGAAACAAAAATAGGACGTAAGAATGAGCCTATCCAATGGAAAAGAAATGATGAGATCGGAAGCCTTATCCGGGAGTATAACACCATGATCGCCGCTCTTGAAGAAAGTACTCATAAACTAGCCAGATCCGAGCGTGAAACAGCATGGCGTGAAATGGCCAAACAAGTGGCGCATGAGATCAAGAATCCCCTAACGCCGCTGAAACTTGGCGTTCAGTTACTTGATAAGTCATGGAAAGAAAAAGATCCAAAATTTGATATTAAGTTTGAGAAGTTCAGTAAATCTTTTATTGAACAAATTGAGAGCCTTGCTCATATTGCATCAGAGTTTTCCAACTTCGCCAAAATGCCCGATACCATCCTTGCCGGAGTAAATCTAAAGGAAATCATAGATCAATCCATTGAGCTTTACAGGCAGTCTGATCATACAACTATCACATTTAAAAATAACTGTCATTCAGATGTTTTTGTAAAGGCAGATAAAGATCAGCTTCTGAGGTGTTTTAATAACCTGATCAAAAACGCTATTGAAGCAAGGCCGGATAAACGCAGGAGTCTGATCCATATCCTTCTTT
>CAYHRC010000281.1:0-4168 GCA_964358565.1 uncultured Sphingobacterium sp.
GAATTTGGATGAAAAATCTGCACAGAAATTGCTTGATAAATACGGGAGTGTCCGTAAAGCAATTGAAAACGCATCTAAAAACACGGCTCAATCTGAATAAGTATTAATAATCCAGGGGACTAAAGGGAGAGGCTGATGCATGAAATAGAACCATATTACCGCTGGAGAGATGAGTATATCGCTTCTGAAGATTCTCTTTCACCATTTTTTGAAACAAAATACAGTGAATTTGAATACGATAAACAGATTTACAACTATCTGATCCACCCCCAATGGGATTGTTTTGGTTCGCAGACACTTTACTTAAAGGTTTTGTATGCAGACTACGACCTCAGGTACACCATCATAGAATTTATGGGAGAATGGAATGATGCCCTGGATAATAATATCATGATGCTCAAGCGCGAGATACTTGACCTGATGGTTATCGAAGGGATCAATAAATTTATATTAATTGGCGAAAATATCCTCAATTTTCATTCTTCCGATGATTGTTATTATGAGGAATGGTTCCAGGAGGTAGATGAAGGCTGGATTGCCGGCATTAATTTCAGGGAACATGTTATCAGTGAATTCAAACGGAATAATATAGATTATTATATCAATTTTGGAGGTAACCTGGACGATATGGCCTGGCGAAATCTTAAGCCCTTGCAGGTATTTAAAAAGGTAGAATATGAATTAAGCAGGAGATTATGTTAGAAATTTCTCCAATAGATCCTTTTTACTAAATTTAAAAAAAATATTACCATGACAGAGAAAGAAACAGTATATCAGCTAAATCATAATCCCTTAGTACAACGTGAAGGCGGCATAACATCGAGAAATTTCTTGCCTAATGTCTTTTTATGGATGTTTATGGCACTCGGATTATCTGCGACCTTTGCATACTTCTTTTCAACGGATCCGGCTTTGCTTTCAATGCTGATCGATCCAATAAGCGGTGGCAGAACAAGTCTGGGAACAATAGCCATGTTTGCACCCCTTGCATTTGTTCTTGTGATGTCCTTTGGTTTGAACCGGCTGTCATTTCCTGTACTTGCCTTAATATTCGTATTGTATGCAGCAGCTACAGGCATCAGCTTAAGTTATATATTGCTGGTATATGCATCCTCATCTGTTTTAGGCTGTTTTATTTCAGCCTCGCTTCTGTTTGCTGTCATGGCTTTCGCCGGATATACAACAGAACAGGATCTTACGAAGTTCGGACCTATACTCATGATGGCGCTTGTCGGAATTATCATTGCCAGCGTAGTGAACTTCTTTTTAGGAAGCAGCCAGCTCGATTACATAATCAGTTTTATAGGAGTTGCCCTGTTCGTTGGATTAACTGCTTATGATATGCAGCGCCTGAAACGCATCGCCGAGGGTATTGAATATGGCGATGCCTCAGCTAATAAAATGGTGATCATGGGTGCTTTAACCCTGTATCTTGATTTCATCAATCTTTTCATTATGCTGCTTCGCTTGTTCGGCGGCCGCAAGTAGAGACGCATAATTATGCGTCTCTACGGAACACATCATTTCGATGAGACGCATAATTATGCGTCTCTACAGAATTTAATTTGCCATCCCCGTGTCAATTGATGTTACCGCAGAACAATATTTCATCCCCTGCGAAGCAAACATTTGCATTTCATCAAATTATCTTGCATTTTTGCACTGCTTATTCAGAAAGACGGAGGGATTAGACCCTGCGAAGTCTTAGCAACCTGTGCTGACAAGGTGCTACATTCTATCCCGCATTATGGGAACAGATAAGTGAAAGTCCATAAATACCGACTTTTCGAAGATAAGCCCTATTGTATTGTGTATCTAGTATCTAGTATCAAGTATTAAGTATCAAGATAATGTTCAGGATACTAACTGATACCTGATACTAGATGCTTGATACCTGATACTTGATACTATAATGACAATCAGAGAAGAATTAAAAAAACGAATACTTGTTATTGACGGTGCAATGGGCACCATGATACAGCGCTATCAGTTAACAGAGGAAGATTTTCGCGGAGAGCGATTTAAAGATCATCCCTGCGATGTTAGAGGCAATAATGACCTGCTCAATCTGACACGGCCCGACATAATAAAAGCCATTCATGCAGAGTACCTGGAAGCGGGTGCCGATATCATCGAAACCAATACCTTCAGCACACAGAGGATCTCAATGGCTGATTACCAGATGGAAGATCTGTCCTATGAAATGAGTTTTGAAGGTGCACGCATTGCAAGAGAGATTGCTGATGAATACACACTTCAAAATCCGGATAAGCCACGATTTGTGGCCGGAGCATTAGGTCCCACTACCAAAATGGCTTCGATGTCGCCGGATGTAAATGATCCGGGTTACCGCGCTGTCACGTTTGATGAACTGACAGCAGCCTATTACGAACAGGTTAAGGGATTAATAGAAGGTGGTGCCGATCTTCTTTTGTTCGAAACAATTACTGATACGCTGATCACAAAAGCGGGTCTTTTCGCTGTTAAGAATTACGAAAATGAAAGCGGAAAAAAGATCGACATAATGATCTCCGGGACCATTACGGATGCCAGCGGCCGGACTTTATCCGGACAGACCGTGGAGGCTTTCTTAAACTCCCTAAGTCATGCTAATCTGTTGAGCATTGGTTTAAACTGTGCACTTGGAGCAAAAGATATGCGTCCGCATATCGAGGAGCTTTCCGAGAAAGCAGCCTGTTTTATTTCGGCTTATCCAAATGCCGGACTTCCGAATGAATTCGGAGCATATGATGAGCTTCCTCATGAAACAGCCCATCTTGTTGAAGATTTCATCGAGCATGGTTTTGTCAATATAGTAGGAGGTTGTTGCGGTACCACTCCTGAGCATATTAAATGTATCGCTGAGAAAGCAGCAAAATATCCTCCCCGCGTTCCGCCGGTACCAGAGCCTTATCTCCGCCTGAGCGGACTGGAGCCTGTTACCCTGACTCCGGAAACCAATTTTGTCAATATAGGAGAGCGCACCAATATCACCGGTTCACCTAAGTTCTCTAAACTCATACTGAGCGGAAATTATGAAGAAGCACTATCCGTTGCACGTCAGCAGGTGGATGGCGGTGCCCAGATCATTGACGTCAACATGGATGAGGGAATGCTTGATTCGGAAGCTGCAATGGTTAAGTTTCTTAACCTGATCGCTTCCGAACCGGATATTTCCAAACTTCCTATCATGGTCGACTCTTCAAAGTGGACCGTTATTGAGGCAGGATTGAAATGCCTGCAGGGAAAAGGGATAGTGAATTCCATTTCTTTAAAGGAAGGCGAAGAGCCATTTAAACAATATGCACGGAAGATCCGTCAGTACGGTGCGGCCGTAGTGGTAATGGCTTTTGATGAAAGCGGACAGGCCGATTCACTGGAAAGACGTAAGGAGATCTGCAAGCGTTCTTATGACATCCTGGTTAATGAAGTAAGTTTCCCGCCACAGGATATCATTTTTGATCCGAACATCCTTACCGTTGCCACCGGACTTGAAGAGCATAATAACTACGCTGTCGATTTTATCGGGGCAACACGCTGGATCAAGCAAAACCTGCCCCTGGCTAAAGTAAGCGGCGGAGTTAGTAATATTTCATTCTCCTTCCGGGGAAACAATACCGTACGCGAGGCAATGCACTCGGCCTTTCTCTATCATGCTATCAAAGCCGGACTGGATATGGGCATCGTCAATGCCGGTATGCTTGAAGTATATGAGGAGATCCCTAAAGATCTGCTTGAACTGGTGGAGGATGTATTGCTTAATCGCCGTCCGGATGCCACAGAGCGTCTGGTTGATTTTGCTGAAACAATCAAAACAAAAGGTAAAGTACTTGTTAAAGATGAGGAATGGCGTAAAAGCAGTGTTGAAGTACGCCTCTCACATTCGCTTGTAAAAGGTATTATTGATTACCTTGATGATGATGTGGAAGAAGCCCGTCAGAAATATGCCAAACCCCTTGAAGTTATCGAAGGACCATTGATGGATGGGATGGGAATTGTCGGCGATCTTTTCGGACAGGGAAAAATGTTCCTGCCGCAGGTTGTAAAATCTGCCCGGGTGATGAAAAAAGCCGTAGCCTACCTCCTGCCATTCATTGAAGAAGAAAAACTGAACAATGCTGATAGCAACCAGCGGAAAAATGCAGGTAAAATCTTATTGGCAACTGTA
>CAYHRC010000282.1:0-4152 GCA_964358565.1 uncultured Sphingobacterium sp.
TGTGTAGTGGGAGGCCTTCAACCAGTAAAAGAGCTGGTAAAGCAGGTGGATAAAGGTGATTTTGCCCTGGCATTTACATTATTTCCAACTTCCATTGATCAATTGATCAGTGTGGCGGATGCAGGAGAGGTAATGCCGCCGAAATCGACCTTATTTGAACCTAAATTTCAGGTTGGACTGGTAATACATAAGATAAATTAGTGCTTTATTAAAGGATATAGGTCTTACCCTTTTCCGCAATTTCTACATTGTAATTTTCCGTTACCAGAGAATCCTTTAGGTCATTCATAGCGCTCTGTTCCCCATGAACGAGGAAAACCTGCTTTAATTTGTCTGTATCCTGCTGTTTTACAAAATCAACCAGGTCATCATGATCTCCATGGCCACTGAAAAGGTCTGTTTTCCTGATTGTAGCATAAACAGATAGTTCCCTGTGTCTGATATTTACGATAGGATCTCCACGCAGGAGCCGGTGTCCGAGTGTTCCTTTCGCACAATAGCCTATGAAAAGGATGGTGCAGTAGTAATTCGATATGTTGTAATACAAATGGTCCTGGATCCGTCCTCCCTCAAGCATTCCTGCTGATGAAATGATGATACACGGTTCATAATAATTCGAAATGGCCTTACTGGCATTCATATCCTGAATGTAATCCAGGTTCTCGAATTCAAATTCATCACCCCGGCTTCTGTAAAAATCCTGCGCTTCCTGGTTTACAAGTTCGTGGTGTTTCCTGAAGATATCTGTCGCATAAGTCGCCAGAGGACTGTCTACAAACACTTTTACCCTGGGCAGTAATCCCTTACTGAAGATCCTGTTTAATGAATAAACAAGGGCCTGCGTACGTCCGACACTAAAAGCAGGGATGATCAAACGCCCCGGGTTTTTTATACACGCTTCATCAACGGTCTCTGTCAGAACTTCCTCGATGCTTTTTGTATCCTGGTGGCGCCTTCCTCCATATGTTGATTCGCACACGAGGTAATCTACTGGTGGCAAGGATTCGGGATCTTTTAAGACCGGATAGTTCTTCCTTCCAATATCACCGCTAAAAGCTATAGTTTTTTCAATACCATGCTCCCGGATTGTTAATACAGCCGCCGCTGCGCCTAAAAGATGTCCAACCGGAATAAATGTAAGGCTGATGTCTCCATTAATATGAAAAGGCGTATTAAAGCCGATTGTTACAAACCGGTCGACCGTTTCCATGACATGTTTTTGAAGGTACAGTGGTTTTGGTCCGCTGGAAAAGCCACGCTTTCCTCTTCGACCCTTACGCTGCTTATTCAGGAAGATATTTACCGAATCTAATAAAAGCAGTTCAGTGAGATCGGCGGTGGGCGCTGTACAAAGAATCTGTCCCTCAAATCCAAAACGGATAAGTGTAGGTAAATTGCCGGAATGATCGATATGGGCATGTGTAAGGATGACAACATCAATATCCGAAGGCATAAAGGGAAATTGTTCATTTTCTTCAAGCCAGGTATCTCTTTCATAATCCAGCCCGCAATCAATAAGTATGCTGTAGTTTTCTGTTTGTAATAAATGCATACTCCCTGTAACTTGCTGAGCAGCACCCCAAATGGTTAAATTCATAGATAAAGTTACGTGTTATGTGTTTCGAGTTACGAGACTGGGCGTCTACTCCTTAATCCTCAGGTACTATATTAGCAATTACAAATCAGTTTAAATCCATTAATATTACGCGTGAGATTCTTTTATGCATCAAGTCACGCAACTCATAACCCGTAACTCACAACAGTTTAAGCTTCTAATTGTAATTGACTAAGATAGCGATACAAACCCTCTTCATTTTGCATTAGCTCAGAATGTTTACCAACTTCTATCACTTTACCTTTTTCCAGGACAACTATCTTATCTGCTTCGCGGATCGTTGACAGACGATGGGCAATTATAATAGAAGTCCGGTTTTTCATTAGTTCTTCCAAAGCTTCCTGAACTAAACGTTCCGATTCCGAGTCAAGCGAAGAGGTAGCTTCATCGAGGATCAGGATTGCCGGATCTTTAAGCAGAGCCCGTGCAATTGCTATTCGCTGGCGCTGGCCACCCGAAAGTTTAACCCCACGTTCACCGACCAGGGTATCATAACCTTCCGGGAAGTTTCCGATAAAGTCATGGGCATTTGCCCGTTTCGCAGCGGTTTGTATTTCTTCTTCACTTGCGTTCAGCCTTCCATAGGCTATATTCTCACGAATGGTACCACCAAACAATAATACATCCTGTGGAACAATGGCAACCTGATTCCGGATATCAGTTAATGAATAATCTGTTGAAGGTATTCCGTCGAATAATAATTGTCCCGCCTGGGTTTCATAAAATCGCAGGATCAAACCGGCAATAGTTGACTTTCCTGCACCGCTGGGACCAATAATAGCTACTTTTTCACCTGTTTTAGCATCGAATGATATTCCGTTCAATACAGTTATCTCCTTACGGGATGGATAAGAAAAAACAACGTTAGTAAACTCCAGATTACCCTTAATCCGCTGTTTGACCACATTTGTCTCTGCATTCATCGAGATAGGTTCATTTTCTTCTGCAAGAATTTCCAGAACTCTCTCACTGGCTCCAAAAGCCTTTTGCATGGTGGCATATAATTCAGGAAAGCTGCCCATTGCTGCACCTACAAAGGTCGAAAGTAGAATAAAGGTGAACATGCTGGAAAGACTTATTTCTCCAGCCTGAACCAGAAGGGAGCCATACCATACCACGGAAACTATAGTGCCGAATAAACAGAAAATGATAAAAGATGCAAAAACTCCGCGGTATTTTGCTCCGCGCATAGCGATCTTTACCACTTCACGTATACTTTTGTTATATCTGCCAACTTCAAATGCTTCATTTACAAATGCTTTCACATTTGAAATTCCCTGAAGGGTTTCCTCTACGATAGTATTTGATTCTGCAAGCTTATCCTGAGCCTGTCTTGAAAGCTTTCTTATAAAGCGACCAAAAATAACTGCTACAACAACCAGTACAGGCAGCATCGCAAGAAGCATCAGCGTTAATTTTCCTGAAACCAATACCAGTAAGATGATACCACCAGTAAAAATTATGATCTGCCTGATCATTTCGGCAAGTGTTGTTGTGATGGCATCCTGGATCTGAGAGAGATCAGAAGAAAGACGACTGTTCAGTTCCCCAACACGTCTTTGCGAAAAGAAGTTCATCGGCAGGGTAATCAGTTTATGATAAGTGTCCCTGCGAATGTCTGCAAGGCCTTTTTCTGCCACTTCCACAAACCAGTTGATCCGGAAAAAAGAAAAGATAGCCTGAATAAACAGAACACCCAATAAAGTTATCGCTACTGTATTAATATCTGTCGGTAAAAAGTCAAGGATCTCCTGCGGCATCATACCGCCAGCCTGTTTTCCCTGTGCACTTGTACCGATAAGCCGGCCCATTAAAAGAGGAAATAGAAATGAGCTGGCACTGGATAAGATCAGACAGGCTAAACCAAGAAAAAATTTGGTACGGTACGGCTTCAGGTAGGTGAGCAGCCGCATTACTTGTTTTATACTTTTCTTATTGATTTTTGCTTTTGGTAGTTCTTCAGCCTGTGCGGTTCCGCTGTTGTATCGAGTACGTGCCATATTTTGTTAAAAGTGATTGTAGTCATATAATGACGGCACAAAACTAGGGTTTATTTAAGCATTCCCCGTGTTTCTCTTATCAGCATTACGTAATCTTTTCGTTTTAAAGAGATAAAAAACTGAAAGGACCAGGGCGGTCAGCAACAGAAAGAGAAAGAGAAACAGGCGGTCCTTTTGCTTATCCTGACGCTCAAGTTCTATTTTAAGCCTCTCATTTTCATTTTGAAGACGGGTTATTGTACTCTGGTAGTTTTTAACATAGCTTTCGACTAATTCTGCCTTGCTTTTAACTTCTTTTTTTTCAAAATCCTTATAATCCAATAAAATTTTGAGCTCGGAAAAGATATTATTGTCGGTAAGCACGATATCTCTAAGAATATCATTGGAAAATTGCATATCCCTTTTAGTTTTAAGACCGAAAATCCCTGAACGCTTATTTAAACTGTTATCATATTGAGCGAATTTCATGCTTCGATCATCCAGAAGCTGGTTGATCTTGTTTCTTTGGGTCACATAGGCCGAACTGTCATTCTGAGC
>CAYHRC010000283.1:0-2903 GCA_964358565.1 uncultured Sphingobacterium sp.
GGGAGGAGCAATTGTTAATGAATATGGAGATTACGCTAAAAGATTAGAAGAGCAGTGCTCTTAAAAGATCTGCCAGCAAATTGCCAGTCATTCCTCCTGCAGGAAATACAGCAATTGAAGGCGTTCCCAGGCGCTTTAAGGCCCTGGAAACATTAATGCCCCCACCACCCGGTTCAAATTTTGGAGCAGCACATTTTAGTTTCTGATCAGGCACAAGCTTTCCTACGACGGTACTTTTGTCAACAGCAGGACTAAGAGTAATGGTTATTATTTTTGACATATTTTTAAAAATATTTTACTGGGTATTATGCCTGAAAATTATTGATCTTATGTTTCCATCACTTCGTTAAAATTATGGGCGACTTTCTTGTAATTTATTTAAAATCATTCTCCAAATAGCTTTTTAACAATTTGAAATATCTTTCTATATCCTCTCTCTTTTTTAGATCCAGCTCTTCATCAGATGATTGCATAGCATTTAAGGTGTTAATTTTGGCTCGCACGTTTGCCCTGTAACTTTTATAATAATTGAAAAGCATCCTGCTTTCCTGAGTCTCATTCATCTTTGAGTATACAAGATAATTTTCATAGAAAAGTTTGCTTAGATCATTCCTGTTATTAGCCTCCATGTCCATACAGAAAAATGCAATCTCATCAAGGACATCTATTTGTCTGAAATCATCATTGAATTCTATGCAATCAAAAATTACAGGTTCTTCATATAAAAAGATGTTCCCGGAATGCAAATCTCCATGAATATCCCTTATAAATCCATGTGTTGAGCGATACTGAAAATAGCTTCTTTGTGTGTTTAAGAATTCGTCTGATTTTTTAATGACATCTATAATAATATTTGAATAAATATCTTTATAATGCTCTGAAATATAACTATTTACAGTCTTAATGTCGTTGTATTTCTGCTGAAAATCATGGATGTCAAATTTATTTTTTACGATACTTGCGCTTTCATGAAAAGCAGCAAGTTGTTTAGCTAATTTTTCGATAGAACCAGTACTTACTTCATTTCTCTGAAGCATGTATTTCATCTCTTTTGATGAATCCATCCTGTTCATCAGTACGGCATAATCGATAATTTTGCCGTCTTCATTATTCAATGAAATGGTATCGCCATTCATAAATATCGGAATAGCTTTTAAATACATTTTAGCTGCCAGCCGCCTGTTAAGCTCTACTTCTCTTTCACAAAAGTATTTTCTCTTTTCCAGAGTGGAGAAATCTAAAAAAGAATAGTGGAGGGGCTTTTTAATTTTATAGGCATACTTTGATGTAAGGATCACCCAGGATATATGGGTCTCTTTCAATATGGGTCCGGCCTGATTATCCGGAAAACATCCGGTCTTAAGTAGTTTTTTAATCTGTAGAGGGTCCATTGCGGTATTCAATATATTCTTCAGCCTTATCCAGCATAATATTGAGATCTTCCCGGTCAGAATTCAGGATTAAATGCTCTTCCTTCAAGGGTTCAAATTGACTTTTTATTATGAAATAAACAGTAAAATCAGCTTCTGTTTCTGGCCTTTTCCTGCTAACTCTTTCTTTAATAACCAGTTCATCTGCTTTCATCTCAATAAAGTATATGTTGATCCCTAAAGAACGGGCTTTGTCTTTAAACATATTCCTGATCCTTTCTTTGTAAAATGTAGCATCCAAAACTACATTTTTATCAGGGCCTGCTTTTTCCATCAATATCAGCATGGCATGGTATATCTCCATTTTGTCCTCCTCATGGTATTTTCTTTGCTGCTGCTGCTGCCGTATGGCATCACTGCTTATGTGTAAACCACCGATCCTTAAAGCCAGTTTACTGGCAAAATAAGTCTTTCCGCTGCCGGGTAATCCAAAGACTATAACGATCATATTTGTTTGATGAGACAGGGTTATTGCCTGAATTTACTTACTAAGCGATTAAGTACTTTCTGCGAGCAGTAATAATGGGATATGAGTATGGAAGGCTAATTTTTGTGTCATACTGCGGTGAAACAGGTTCTCAAAAAAGCCATATTTTTTAGGAATAGTGACCACAAGCTGTATATCATTTTTATCAGCGAACTCCATAATTCCTTTTGCTGTATCCTCATGATCGATATAGTGATATTCCGCACCTTCACTATCCCATAATTGATGCAGGTCAGTCTGCTGGGTAAGAACATCAGCAGCAGAATACTGGTTATTATGATCAACATTTATTATGATCAATTTTGCATTCAGCGTGTGAATAAAGGTCTTTAAAGTATTTACCGGAGTGCTTGTTGAAACTTTTTTAAGATCACATGCAAACAAAACCCGGCGGATATTTTCAAACTTGGCTTCCTTAGGTACAATGAGCAGGGGAACGGGACATTCTTTGGCGATCATGACAGTATTGCCGCCAACCAGTATTTGCTGCAGTTGACTTTTTCCGGAAATTCCCATGATCACCAGCTCTGCATGCTCCTGGTGAACAATCGATAGCACAGCCTCAAGGAGGGAACGTTCATCCGTGCTGGTTTCAATTATTATTTTTTCATCTGCAAAAGGCTCCAGGTTATTTTTAAGCGTATTCAGACTTTTAGTGCTTTCCTCGTTGAAATTGATAAGTTCCGAAACCGGAATATCTGTTGCACCCGGGATAAACTCATAAGAATGGTATAAAATCAAACGTGAAGTTCCTAATTGATGAGCCAGAGATACGGCATACTTTGCTGCAACAAAAGAGGTATCAGAGAAATCACAGAGCACAAGAATGGTTTTCATACCGTATGTTTTGAAATGGTTAAAAGATGCCGGGAATCAAATAATGATGAGCAAAGGGGAGATACCCATAGGCAGATCGTTTTGAATGTATTCTATGAAACATTCAAATGCTTTGTATTGTTTTTTCAAAATTTCTGTTTGCTCTTATG
>CAYHRC010000283.1:3003-4140 GCA_964358565.1 uncultured Sphingobacterium sp.
TTTTAAACTTTTTCAGCTTTGATACTATTTATAATTAAGAGTAATTGCTGTATTAGCCGGAATGCGATATGAACACCGATGAAATCCTTGAAAAAGTGAAAGACTTTGCTGATCATGCACATGGCGATCAGATGAGGAAATATACTCACGAAAGATATATCGTCCACCCTGTCAGGGTAATGAATTTATGCAGGGAATATACTCAGGATATTAAAGTTCTTTGTGCTGCATTATTACATGATGTATTGGAAGATACCCCTTTTACCAGGGAAGATATTCGCAGCTTTCTTACAGAAATGCTGCCACCAAAGGATGCTCTCAAAATTGTTAAGCTGGTAGAAGAATTAAGTAACATTTATATTCAAAAGGACTATCCGCACCTGAACCGTACCAAACGAAAGGAATTGGAATTAGTTCGGATTGCCCGGATAAGCAAAGACGCCCGGACAATTAAATATGCCGATATCATAGATAATTGTAAAGAGATCGTTGAACACAACAGAGATTTTGCAGGCCGCTTCCTCTCAGAATGCAAAAGCATTTTGCAGGTAATCGCGGGAGGAGATCCGGAACTTCATGAACGAGCGCTTAAAACTGTGAACGATGCTTTAAGCAGACTGCACATACCGCACGCCGAACACAAAAGATAAAGCCTGAATGTGGCAGATATGAAAATTTTAATTAAAGCGTGCTGATCTTCTCAAGTATAGCTTTTGGATCTATTCCAAGACCTTCCGTCTTTACAGTAATTGCCCCTTTTGTATCAAGCAGGGTTATGCTGCTGGAGTGTGAAAAATCGCCATTAGGCTGTTTTTTATATTTAACATCCAGAAGCATTGAGAGCTCTTTTACATCTTCCTCATCACCATGCAGTACCAGCCATTGTTTATCAAGCTTCATTTTGTTTGTGAATTCTTTGAGCTCCTGAGTGTGATCACGGTCTGAATCGAAAGTGATCAAAACAAAGACCACCTTATCTTTTTTATCTGCGGGAAGCTGCTTTTCGATTGCCCTCATATCCTCTACAATCCGGGGACAGGCATAAGGACAGCGTGTAAAAACCATGGAAACCACAGGGATTTTACCTTTAAGCTCGCTAAGACGAATTGTATCACCATTCTGATCATCCCATTTCCC
>CAYHRC010000284.1:0-4132 GCA_964358565.1 uncultured Sphingobacterium sp.
ATATAAGAGTCCCGGTGATCCGGGACTTTTTTTTACCTGATAACAGTAACAAAACCTGACCTGTAATATTTTTTAGAGTCCAGTATCCCATCAAGGAACCAATAATATACACCGACAGGTACATCTGAATTATCCTTCAAACCGCTCCAGTATTTAGAAATATCTGAAGTTGTGTAAACCACCTGACCCCACCTGTTATATATATTAAATGATTTCACTTGTACACTATCATTCAGCAAAACAGTTAATTCATCATTCGTTCCATCGTTGTTTGGTGTAAATGTATTAGGTATAACAATATCAGGTATAACTATTTGGATTGTTGCCGGACTAATGCTTATACAGCCCTCTGCTGTCATACTTTTAATATAATAGGTTCCCTTCTTCCCTATATCTGCCGGCCTGGCTATTGGAATTGTAGCTCCTTCATTCATCCAGAAAGAATAGCTTATCTGGTCCTGGTGTCTAAATGCCCGGGTGAGATCAATTGTCCCAGGATAAACAGTACGCAAGGATTGAGTAATAACTGCAGGGGGAACCTGGATTATGGCAACTGTTACAGGAAGTATCCTGATGCAGCCCGAAGAACTTTGCCCTTTTACATAATAGACACCGCTTACCTTAACACTCCTTGGATCATCCAGTCTGATAGTTGCCTGACTATTTCTCCAGTACGAATAGCTAAGATCTGAACTGTTCCCAACTTTTAGCGATATGTCGGTCAGGTCGACACTTTTACAATCAGGTAAAGGGTCGCGGATATTCATTTCCATACCGTTTATAACGGTGTGTAATATTTGGGTACAACCCAGGTTAGGAAAAGGTACCAGTTCGACCCCTATTTTTGTTCCAATCGGCGGAGCAGGGGAAATAACCACGCTATCCTTTGTACCCAATAGCTCGGAAGTTGTCTCATTAAACCAGCGATAAGCATAAAAGCCGGGCAATGCCTTCAGGGTGATTGAATTGGTTTCAGGACAAGTAATATTACCTGTGACAGGTACGGAGCAGTTTTCGTTAAAATCGATATAAGCATAACCAAAATGGCCACCCCGGCTACAATCATTCGTAGTGAACTCCAATCTGATCGTATGACCCAGGTACTCTGATAGATTAACCAGAACAGGCGACCAATTTTTATACAAGACTATGGGGTCAATTTCAGATATTTTAAATCCGGGTAAACCACCCTGAGCCACAAAGTCGAAAGAGCCGCAACTCGTTGATGTATTTGCTGTTACATCAAAAACCTTTGCTGTAAACCTGGGCTGTTCATCATATTCATGATTAGGATTTTGAAAAACAACTGCATAACTGAAAATAATGGAGTAAGATTCAACATTCGCCGGTACATTTATCGTGTAACTGATTCTCTCTGCCCCGCGTCCATTTATAGGATTACCTAATTGAACTACATAATCACTCCCATTTGGTGCATTTGTTGAAAATTGACCATACTGATCAACATCTGCAGAACGCGGAATGAGCGTATGCAGGCCATATGCAGGCCCGCTTGGGATCAAATCAATAACCGGGGGTCTTAGTGCATTTGGAAATCTGCCCCCTGTACCGGATATCTCACCGGCAAAACACTGCCAGTTGTCGAAGCTGCCTCTTTCAAAGCCAATATTTTGCGGGCATTCTGTTACAACCTGTCCAAAACCAGCAAGACTGGCAAGGGAAAAGCAGGCGACCGACAGAAACTTCGCAAACATACATTTATTTAAAAAAAATGTCCTTAATCTTATTCCATGACTATTCTAACAAGCTTCGCTTCAATTTGTTAGAACAGATTAGTTCACAATAATTTCCTTAGATAGTATATACCAGATATTGGGAAGATTGGTTGCCTCGGGAGCAATTGACAATGGAAAATCGACAGTGTTTGCGGATTGTGTGTTGCGGGTTACAGGTTACGAATTTCCTGTGGAGGATTATGAAATTTTGAAAAGATCACCAGACCTCATTCTGCTCTATCCGGATCTCTCGAATGTCAGATCTCAGACTTCATATCTCAAATCTCAAATCTCCTTTTCGAGATAAGTGATCATCAGTTTGGCGGCACGGTCTGATGCACCGGGGGCACCCATCTTTTCTGCCAGTTCATCATAATTGATCAGCATAGCAGTCCGGTACAAATGGTCATACAGAAGCCTGTCAAGTTCATCTCCAATGTCTGAAGCATTACAATCCTGCTGGATCAGTTCTTTAACGATCGGGGCATCCATAACAAGATTAACCAGGGATATATATTTAATATTTACAAGCATCCTTGCTATGGCGATTGAAACAGGATTCCCTTTGTAGACCACCACTTGCGGTATTTTCAGAAGTGCTGTCTCCAGGGTAGCTGTGCCTGAAGTAACCACCGCGGCCCTGGAGTTAAGCAATAAATTATACGTTTCATTGAAGATAACAGGTATATTCCGGCCCCTGAGGTAGGTATGGTAATCCTTTTCGCTGAAGGTTGGCGCCCCGGCAATAATGAACTGATATTCCGGAAAGCGATCTGCTGTTTTTATCATATCTGGCAATACCCGGTCCAACTCCTGCTTGCGGCTTCCCGGCAGTAATGCGATTAACGGCCTGACATCGAGATCATGATGAACTTTAAATTGCTCATCGTACTGATTTGCTTCAATCGCGTCCAGTATTGGATTCCCGACATAGTCCACATCCATGCCCCATGTCTTGTAAAAATCAACTTCAAAAGGCAGAATGCAGAACATCCGGTCAACATTTTTTTTAATTTTTAATACCCGCTTTTGGTTCCAGGCCCAAACTTTGGGAGATATGTAATAAAACACCCTGATGCCAGCTTTCTTTGCGAACTCAGCGATCTTCATATTAAAGCCTGGAAAATCAATCAGGATAAGTACATCAGGCCGGAAGTCGAGAATATCCGCCTTAGCTGCTTTCAGATTTTTTAATATTGTACTGAGATTAGCAATAACTTCTACAAAACCCATAAAGGCCATATCGGAATAATGCTTTGTAAGCACTCCGCCCTCCGCTTTCATGAGATCACCGCCGAAAAAGCGAAAGTCTGCTTCCGCATCCTCTGCTTTGATTCCTTTCATCAGATTTGATCCATGGAGATCACCTGAGGCCTCACCGGCGATTAAATAGTACTTCATTACTGCGATCAATAAAAAATTTGAGTAAATATTTAAACGCTGAAATCCCAGGTATTCAATTGCGGGATTGCATGGTGCGCGGTCATATCAAACTGTACAGGCACTACAGATGCAAAACCATGTTCAAGGGCCCATACATCTGTATCCTCGCCATGATCATTGTTCTGAAAAACTCCCGTAAGCCAATAATATTTACGCTTGTTGGGATCTAATCTCTCATCAAATTCTTCCGCCCATTTGGCATTTGCCTGCCTGCAAATTTTAATTCCCCTGATCCCGTCTCCGTTCGGGAAATTCACATTTAACAATGTTCCTGCAGCAAGGCCATGTTTCATCACCTGCCGGGTAATTATTTCAATGTATTTTATGCAATGTGTGAAATCAGCCTGCAGGGAAAAATCATCCAGGGAAAATCCAATGGACGGGATGCTTTCTATTGCCCCTTCCACCGCCGCCGACATGGTACCCGAATACAATACATTGATCGAATTGTTCAATCCATGATTTATACCTGAAACGCAGAGATCGGGTTTTTTACCTTTGAAAATTTTATTGACAGCAAGTTTAACACAATCTACTGGTGTACCAGAACATGTGTACATTTCAACGCCTTCATACAATTCTACCTTGTCAAGGCGCAATGGCTCGGCAATTGTAATTGCATGACCGGTAGCAGACTGGGGTCCATCAGGAGCAACCACAACAACGTTACCCATGGTTTTCATCACTTCGATTAATGCTTTAATACCCGGAGCTGTAATACCGTCGTCGTTAACGACTAAAATTGATGGTTTGCTTGTTTTCATTGAGACGAAATTACAAAAAGAAAATTAGCTTAATTGACAGCTCTTTTAGCATCTTGTTATGAGCGGCTGCCCGAGCCTGGCATAAAGCTGACAGACTCATAAAAAAAGCTCCGCTGAAATTTCAGCGGAGCTTTTTTTATATTAAAATTTACAGGCTTCGGAGCCATTCAATAACTCCTTCGCGGGTTT
>CAYHRC010000285.1:0-4130 GCA_964358565.1 uncultured Sphingobacterium sp.
GCTCTGTTGTCAGAAATCTTGATCGATTCAGTCTCGATAGCTTTCTCATATGCCCAGGAACTGATAGTCATGCTTTGATTAGGAGTAACAGTATCAAACCCGGCTTCTAATAAGATACCCTCTTTGACTCCTTCGATACGGGGCATTATGCTTTCATAATGCAATCTTATGCCACCGCTACGATAATTGTCCATGTCGTCAAAAGCAACGTCTCTTTCAACTGAAACAATGCCATCTATTTTAATGGTTTTAGCCAGCCAGTCATAGAATGACTTTCTGGCCTTCACATTGTTTGGTTTGTTGTTCTTGGGATTTTCATTGATTCCAAATTTTGCCGGCGGGCTAATATGAATATCTATGTCTTCGGAGAAGCGGTGTATAATTTTATATGCCTTTGATAGGGAGGTCCCACCTTTCAATTCGAAATCAAATCCCTGAGCTTTCAGCCCATACAAAACATGCATAAGCCAGTAATCTTTTTCGATTAATGCGGCCTGAATACCTGTCTCATCTTCAATAATGCGCAACAGATCAGGGAAATCATTGAGATCATGAAGATATTTAAACGGCATCCGGTTTGTTTGAAGACTCGATTAATGGAGCTAATATCTTTTTTGTCTTTGCATTCCCGTATTTCGAAACATCGCGTTTCAGTTTTTTGGTGTCCATGGTACGAACTTTAAGCGCTACATTCTTTAAAACTTCTGCTGGATCTTCAGCAAGAGATTCAAGATTGTTTAACAGGTCAACCAGCAGGAATTCTTTGGTTACTTTACTCGGAAAGTGTGGCTTCATGCGGAAGGAGAACTTCCTGTTTCCTAATTTGAATTCACCGTGCCGTTTATGATTGTATACGGTTCTTTCATTATACAACTGGGTAGTACCAACCCCTAAACTGTTATAAGAGCTTGGTGAAGTAAGCAGGAATCTACCATCTTTAAGAAAGCTTCGTATTAAGACCTCTTCCTCGGGTGGAGTTTTGCCAAAGGCACTTAATTTCGGGTAATAGTATAAGCCCTGAGAAAGTTTTTGCAGTGTATCTTCCTCAACCAGAGCATCAAGATGCCGATCAACTGATTTAGACCATTTGGCTAAATCATCTCGCCGGTACACCTGGCCTCTTTTAAGATGCTTTTTTAATTCTTCAAGTTTGTTCATGCTTTCTTTAGTGCAAAAATAGTGCTAATAATTTACAATCTGTGAATATTTTTATTAAAAATTCATGCAAATATTTTGCGTATGTGTCTCATAATAAGACGATATATCTATTGACAGGGTATATATAATTTCACGGAGGTATTTAATTGTAATTGGCGAACTCTCGAAACCAGTGCTCAGTGGCGGTTCATCCCATAAGCGAAAAATCTTCTGAACTTTAGACGATAACAATTCATTCTCTCTCATCGAAATTAATCTTTGCTAAAAGCGTCTTTATTAATATTTTATTTTTATTTTTGAGGGTATATAATTGTAATTCAACATGCATATATAATTGTAGTTCAACGTATGAATATAATTGTAATTCCACGGGTGAGTATAATTGTAATTGCACAAGGATTAGTGATACGTAGCTTTACAATATTTGAAAAGAACGTCCTAAATGGCCAGCCCAAGAGAAAAGTTTGTCGAAGCGCTTAAAGCACTTAAGAAGATCCAGGACAAGGGTATCGTAGCAGTCTATACAACCGAAATCCCCGGTAATCACAGATCAATCTTATTGAAAAACGGTTTCCTGATCGAGGTTTCAAAAGGATGGTATATGCCCTCTGATCCGGATGAACCGAAAGGCGACAGTACCTTGTGGTTTAGCTCATATTGGGATTTCTGTGCAAGATTTTTGACAAAAAAATACGGAAATAGTTGGTGTATTTCGCCTGAGCAATCGCTTATGATCCACGCGGGTAATTGGGCCGTCCCTACGCAATTAATAGTCCGTGCGCCAAAAGCAAGTAACACGATAACACCATTACCTCATAATACATCTTTATTTAATCTGAAGGCAGACTTGCCTCCAAAAGAAATAGTAACGGTGGATAAGGAGATTCGAATGTATAGCCTGCAAGGTGCACTTATATATAGTAGCCCAGGTATTTTTCATTCTAATCCCATCGACGTGAGGACCGCTCTTTCAATGATCAGGGATTCATCTGAACTTCTCACTTTACTGCTTGAGCACGGCCATACCTGGATTGCAGGTCGCCTGGCAGGAGCATTCAGGAACCTTGGAAGAGACAAAATAGCTGACGGAATTATTGGTGCCATGAAAGCTTCAGGGTATGAAGTCAGGGAAACAGATCCCTTTGAATATAAACTGGATATAGACCTGTCACCACGTGAGCGTTCAGCTCATGTTAACCGGATCAAGTTGCTCTGGCGTGAAATGAGAACGGTAATTATAAAAAAGTTCCCCAAGGCACCCGGTATACCTCAGGGAAAAGCAGAATACCTCAAAAAAGTGGACGACCTGTTTATTACAGACGCATATCATTCACTCTCCATTGAACGATACCGCGTAACGCCGGAACTGATAGAGCGGGTGAGCAGCGGAAAATGGGATAAGGACGCCCATGAGGAAGATAAAAGACAGAAAGATGCTATGGCTGCGCGAGGCTACTGGCAGGCATTCCAAAAGGTAAAGGAAACGATAAGCGCTATTTTAAATGAAGGGCAACCAGGCAAGCTGGCGGATCAGGACCATCCGAAATGGTATAGAGGTTTATTCGATCCCAGTGTTTCAGCTGGCATTCTTAAAGCATCGGATCTTGCAGGTTATAGAAATAGTCAGGTATATATAGGAGGCTCAAAGCATACCCCTTTAAGTGTGGAAGCTATGAGGGATACTATGCCTGTTTTATTTGAATTACTGGAAGAAGAACCGGAAGCCTCGGTCAGAGCGGTGCTTGGGCACTTTGTCTTTGTATTTATTCATCCTTATATGGACGGGAATGGAAGGATGGGAAGGTTCTTAATGAATGTTATGCTGGCTTCCGGCGGTTACCCCTGGACAGTAATCCCTGTTGAAAAAAGAACAGAATACATGCAGGCATTAGAAAAAGCAAGCGCTGAAATGGACATCGCTCCGTTCGCAAGCTTCATTGCTGAGCTGGTTAACCTGGGTATGGAAGGAAAACCGGCAGCTACGTTGAAAAATGCAGGGGAGTAAGCATAGAGCTCTCACAGATTTATTAAACTCATACTGCAATCCCATTCCTTTGTTAAGCCACCCTCCCCTAAGTGCATGAACCTGTCAAGAGAACATGGAATAAATCGGACTGACGAAGGAGGGAGAATTTATGCCGTGAAAGCTCCTGACCGGTGAAATAAACGTGAGACCTTCGCTTCTCAAAGAATGGGATTAATACAGGCAGACCATCTCTTTAAATGGTCAGCAAGATGTACGTTTGTGATACAAACTAATCTTGCCGATTGTAAAATCCTCCGAAGTCGGATTTTTTAAATAGAATTTTCTCTGATAACAGATGTCACCTTTTTATATAAATAAGTGACAATAGTGTCACCTTTTTAGCTATTTTTGTGACATGAAATCAGTACATCAGGAGGTTGTAAATCGAATAGGAGCTCTTAAACCGGGATCAATTCTATTTCCTACAGATTTCCGTGGCATTGGCACAGACGATGCAATTAAGAAAGCATTGTCCAGATTAGTAAAGGATAGCAAACTGGAACGACTGGCTCATGGTATCTATTTCATTCCTAAAAATCATCCTACTTTCGGTAAATTATATCCATCTCTCGAAGAAGTGGCGGTAGCGGTGGCGGAACATGAGCACGTGCGCATTCGTCCTACAGGAGTTTATGCATTGAACAAGCTGGGTCTGTCTACACAGGTGCCTACCCGACAAGTTTATATTACAGATGGACAAGCCAGACAGATCAAGGTTGGTAAAGGAGGTATTAAGTTTAAGCCGACTACACCTAAAAAATTCGGTATGAAAGGCCCGATAAGCAGCCTGGTGATTCAGGCGCTGGAGGAACTGGATCTGAGCCAGATCACTCCGGAAATGACAGCCCGCATCCGTGAGCTGCTTGATAAAGAAACTCCGGAGAATCTGATGGAAGATATCAAACTGGCCTCTGCACGGGTGAATGATCTGCTTATCAACTTATAC
>CAYHRC010000286.1:0-4128 GCA_964358565.1 uncultured Sphingobacterium sp.
ACCACCCTAAAAACCTGAGCTATCCAACCTACTGGCATGCGCGTGGTTATGGATTATTTGCAGCAAATCCATTTGGTGTAAAGGATTTTACTAATGGGAAAGAAGAATTGAATCATAGAATTCCTGCCGGAGGATCCCTGACATTAAGGTACCGGATCATCCTTAGTTCGGGTACTCATTTAACCGATGCCGAGATTAATGCATTTGCAAGCGATTTTGCTTCTAAATATTAATTCTTAAATTATCAATGAACAATCCCGGAATACCGGGATTGTTCTGGTTTTATGGCAAACTGAAACTCCGGAATTGAAACTAAATGAAAAATAAACGCAGAGATTTTCTAAAACTTTCAGGCTTAGCGGGATTGGCAATAGCAGGTGAAGGTGTGCTTGGAGGTTTTGTCTCACAGCCAAATGATATATCAAATGAAAAACCTGTACCAAGTCCGGATCAGTTACGGGAGCAGCAGTTTAAAATAAATGAGCAAATTAAACTTGATTTCGAGAGGGCAAAAAGCATCCTGAAACCCAGCCAAAAGCAGCTTGAACATGGACTGGAACTGCATAGAAATTCCCTGGTAATAGACGCCTATGGCTTCATGCCGCGGGCTGCATATGATGGTGTGCTTATTAATTCTGCCATAAGTTCAAAGGCATCTCAATTGGAAATACAGGATATGCAGGAAGATATGTCTATGAGTCGTTTTGTAATGGATAAAAGGGAAAGGGATGAATTCGAAAATGCCTGGAAAGCTTCAGGAGTAACAGGGGTCATTCAGAATGCCGGTGAAGAAGGCAATGAGGTCAAGCGATTACTAAAACGTCTCGCTCATTTTACTTATACAACTGATATGATGCGTGATTTTATTGGAAAAGCGGTCACACCGGATGATTTTATACAGGCTAAAAAGGAAAATCGCCATGTGCTTTATTTCTCAGGTAATGGCGTTCCTTTACCGCAGGAGTGGGTTTCTGTAGAGGAAGAATTAAGATATATCAGTATATTCTTCCAGTTAGGAATCAGGATGATGCATCTCACCTACAATCGCAGGAATATGATAGGAGATGGCTGTGGAGAAAAGGCAAATGGCGGACTTAGTGATTTTGGTCATGCTGTTATTAAGGAGATGAACCGGGTGGGTGTGATTGTAGATGTTGCTCATTCCGGATGGCAGACAAGCCTGGAAGCCGCCAAGCTTTCCGAACGGCCTATGGTAGCGAGTCACAGCACTGTTGCTTCCGTTAACAAGCATATTCGCTCAAAACCAGATAATGTAATTCGTGCAATTGCAGATACCGGCGGATATATAGGAATTTGCTGTATCCCCAGATTCCTGGGCGGCGCCGGTGATATATCATCGATGATGCAACATATTGACTATGTGGTAAAAAAATTCGGAAGTGAACATGTCGCTATTGGAACGGATATCTCCTATACCTCTCAATTTGCTGCTGAAGAAAACAGGAAGATCTCTGCTAACAGGCAAGGCAGAACCCGTTGGGAAGCACTTTGGCCTGACGATGATTTCAGGGTAAGTGCGGAAATGGTACAAAGTATGTCCTGGACCAACTGGCCTTTGTTCACAGTAGGCATGGTTCAAATGGGATATTCTGATGATATTATACAGAAGATTTTGGGCGGAAATTCCATGAGGGTGGCAAAGGCGGCACTAGCCGTATAATGACCATATCCGGCGAAATCACCAAATAAAGAAGAGGCTGAATAAATGCTCATGAGAATAGACAATTCTTTAGATCTGATAACCAGAACACCTTTATTGTATTTAGATAAACTTAATATCGGGTCCGGCAAAATATATGGTAAACTTGAATACCTTCAGCCCGGAGGCAGCCTGAAAGACAGAGCTGCGCTTCAGATAATCAAGGATGCGTATAGTTCTGATCAGTTAAAAAAAGGACAGCTTGTTGTGGAAATGACAAGTGGAAATATGGGATCAGGATTAGCTATGGTATGCAGGCAATTTGGCAATCCATTTCTTGCAGTTATGCCGGTTGGCAATAGTCCGGAGAGGCTGAGATTACTTAAAGCCTTCGGTGCAGAAATAATAATAAGCAAGCAGGCAGATGGCCAGCCGGGCATGGTAACAGGTAAGGATATCGCCATTGCCGCAGAAATGGCAAAAACAATTGCCAAAGAAAGAGGTGGCTTCTATGTCGATCAGTTCAATAATCGCTCTGGGCTAAAAGCACATTTTGAAACAACAGGACCTGAAATCTGGGACGATTTAAGCGACATTGATGTTTTTATTGCATCCGTTGGCACGGGAGGCTCATTTATTGGAACTTCGATGTACTTAAAAAGTAAGAACAGGAATATCAAATGCATTGCAGTTGAACCTGAGCTTGCAGCTGTTTTAAAAACAGGAAAAGTCTTAGACCCCAAACATATTATACAGGGTACAGGATATGGGCTCATACCACCACACTGGAGTGAAGAATTTGCAGATGAAATTATTACTGTCACGGATAAGGAAGTAAAGGAGATGACCCGGGAAATAGCTTTAAAACAGGGAATATATGTTGGTTATTCCTCCGGGGCAAATGTGAAAGCCGCACTTAAATACCTTAAAATGGCGAAATCTGATAAGCAAATAGTAACGCTGTTATGTGATTCAGGGTATAAGTACAATGATTTATAAACAATAACCAATAAAAATTTTATTAAAAGATAAATGAGAAGCTGGAATTTTGGAATAATAGGAACCGGTATGATTGCTGATATTCATGCACAAGCAATCCTGAATTTAGAGAACGCCCATCTTGCAGGTGTTTGCAGTTCTGATCCGGCTAAGGCGCAAAGCTTTGCAGAAAAATATAATTGCAAAGCATTTCTAAATTACGGGGAAATGCTCCGTTCGGAAGAAATTGATATTGTAACCATTGCCACCCCAAGCGGGAACCATATGGAACCTGCAGTAGAGGCAGCACAGCATGGAAAACATGTGATTTGTGAGAAGCCACTGGAAATTTCTCTTGAACGGATAGACGCAATGATCGAAGCCCATGAAAAAGCGGGAACTTATCTTGGAGGAATTTTTAATTACCGGTACAACGATTCGATTGCGATCCTGAAAAATGCGATTGAAAAGGGCCGCTTCGGGACTATTAGTTATGCTTCTGTACATGTACCCTGGTGGAGAACGGATGAGTATTATAAAAGCAAATGGCGGGGAACATGGGCCCTCGATGGTGGTGGCGCCTTGATGAACCAGTCGATACACATGATAGATCTGCTGCAATACCTTGCGGGTCCCATTGATTCTTTATGCGCCTATATTGCAACCATAGGACATTCAATAGAGGTTGAAGATACTGCAACTGCTATTGTCAAATTTAAGAACAATGCTTTAGGGGGCATTTACGGTTCAACAGCTTCCTTCCCCGGCCAGTTTCGCCGCATAGAAATAACCGGAACAAAAGGGACTGCAATCCTGGTGGACAATGCAATCACAGTATGGCAGTTCGCTGATCAAACAGAAGAGGATAAGGAAATTCTGAATAGGTTTAAAGAAATTGATGGCGGCGGAGGCGTTTCAGACCCATCTTCAATTTCATATCAATCCCATCAAAAAAATATCGCAGCTTTTATTGCTTCAATTGAAGCAGGCAGACCTTTTGAAATCAACGGAGCTGAAGCCCGCAAAGCTGTGGAAATTGTGTTGGCAATTTATGCGTCTGCTAAAGAAGGGAAGGAATACTCATTTTAGCCTGTGATTCTTTCAGCACTGCTTATCTTAAATTCAATAGTCATTTCCCGATAACGTTCTCGCTATTTTTTCCTAATTCATTGTAAACCAGGGTAAAATTGATACTATATTGCTTTATGATCGGATGCCGGGATTATACAAATAAATAACGCCAAATGATACGATGATAAAAAGCCCTTAAATAATACAGACCTGTGATTAAATTAATTAAAGCATTCATAAATCATTAAAACATGACAAATAATCGCCGAAATTTTCTAAAGATAGCTGGAATTGCAGGGATTGGGGTGGCAGGAGCTGGTGTATTTAATGGCTTAACATATGAGAAGGATAATGAGCCCGGAAAAGGTGGATCTTCTGCTGATAATGAAAATATGGATGAAAGCAAGCAAAGCGTTATA
>CAYHRC010000287.1:0-4116 GCA_964358565.1 uncultured Sphingobacterium sp.
AAATATCTGTGTTTGACATCGTTACAAAGCTAAAAGTAGCTAAGATCATGACATTTATTATCCAACATCCGGGATTATCCACCAGCGAATCAAAAAATGCCCTTGGCGATGAAGTCTCTTATGGAGAATTAAGAGCCGTGCTGCATCATCTTGCTTTCATCAGAGCAGAGGATATTTAATTTCTTTTATTTAATATTTTTTGCATGATCATGCAACATATGACTTAAACTTTGCGTCATGTAATTAATAAGTCTATTTAACTGCATGTTAAATCTAAAATCCATTGTCATGAAAAAAAGTATTTTCACAATCATTGTAATAGTACTGCTGACATCTGTTGTTCCTGCTGCGAAGAGTGAAACACAGAATGCAAATCATAAACGTGAGGTCACAGAACTTCTAAGTAAAAAACAAGGAGCCAATTTAGCTGAGAGTTTTCTAAAGAAGAGAAAATTAAAAAAAGTAGTGCGTAAAACGGGCAAGGTTTACAGAAAAATAAAATCTGACCGTGATAGCAAAAAGAAGTCAAGAAAACTTCAGCGTACAGTAAGAGGTATTATAAACATCTTTTAAGGTTTGAACGCTGAGAGGGATCGGAATAACGCTGACAGGGTTTAAAACCTGTCAGCGTTCATTACTTAATTACCTGCACCTGCAGGCCATGCATTATTTGCAGAATTATAATCCGGCAATACCTTATCCGGATCTGACACTACCGACACAATCTCTTCCGTTGAGGGGTAAAGGAAAGTCCAGCGCAGATTACGCTCCCAAACTTCAACCGGAAGCTTAATTCTGCTCATCTGCCCGCTTTTGGTTTTGATCTCCAGAATAGTAGGCATAGCCATTTTTTCAAGATTATCCACGGTGATCAGGGCTCCCTGTTTAGGATCATTTTTGAGGTACCGCACATCAGTAACAGCCTGATCGAGTTTCCAGTTGTTGAGAAACCAGCCGCGCCAGAACCAATTCAAATTTTCGCCTGATACATTTTCCATCGTACGAAAAAAGTCATCCGGGGTTGGATGTTTGTATGCCCAGCGTTCAATATATGTTTTAAAAGCCCTGTCGAAGCGGGTATGTCCCAGAATTTGTTCTCTTAATAAGGTCAGACCCGTTGCCGGCTTAAAATAAGCCAGGACACCAATATTTGATTCCTTCATATTATCAGGGCTGCTCATAATCGGTTCAAATATGGAATTGGTCAGCGCTTTGCCCACGGCTTGCATATCTGTAGCTTTCGGACGATACTCTCGATTATTAAACTCTGCAGAGTTCAGCGAGTTGATAAACGTATTAAAACCCTCATCCATCCAGGCAAATAATCGCTCATTAGAGCCTACGATCATTGGGAACCAGGTATGGCCAAATTCATGGTCAGTTACACCCCAGAGGCCGGCAGACTTAGCCTTTGACCCGCAAAATACGATTCCCGGATACTCCATTCCCCCTACTATCGAGGCCACATTGGTCGCAGCAGGATAGGGAAACTCCATCCACTTTTTTGAATTAAATTCATTAGATGCCTTTGTATATTCAGTAGATCGCCCCCATGCATCAGCACCATCACTTTCAACCGGATAGGCCGAAATGGCCAGAGATTTCTTTCCGCTTGGAAGATTCATTCGTGCCGCATCGATAATAAAAGCTGATGATGAGGCCCAGGCAGCATCACGCGCATTTTTCAATTTGAAATTCCACGTAAGTTCCTGCTTACCTCGCGGACGGGAATTTGGATCTGTAACCTCTGATGCAGACCTGATCAATACAGTCTTATCACTTTTTGCAGCATCGGACCATCGTTTTTGCTGTTCAGAAGTATATACATCCTGAGGATTGACCAGCTCACCTGAACCCACAACAATATGACTGGCAGGCACAGTAATGCTGATATCATAGTCTCCGTATTCCAGGTAAAACTCACTCGGTCCGATATAAGGAATAACATTCCAGCCAGATACATCATCATACACTGACATGCGCGGGTACCATTGTGCTACAGAAAATATCTTCCCGTTTTTTGTATTAAGGATTCCCATCCGGTCAGAGCCATACTCAGGCGAAATGAAAGAGTATTCAATCTTAAGCCTTAGCTGACCGCCCCCGGCAGAAAGTTCTGTGGGGAGGTAAATCTGCATTCTTGTGTCGTCGATCAAATATTCGGCATCCTTCTCAAGGGTTTTTCCTTTCTCAGCAGAAAGTAGTTTGACCGATTTAATTTTATATCCGGCATCAAATTTCTGGCCGCGAGCTCCATTTCTGCTTCCGGTGGGTGGTATAATCGCCTGGCCACGGGAATCCTCTTTAAATAAGTTCTGATCCAACTGCATCCAGATAAATGACATTTTATCCGGACTATTATTAGTGTAATTTAATATCTCAGTACCGGAAATTTCGTTGGTCTGATCATTCAGCCTAACAGATAATTTATAATCGGCGCGGTTCTGCCAATATTTTGGTCCGGGCTGCCCGCTTGCTGAGCGGATTTCATTTCCATTTTTCGTGTAGAATATCGGCCCGAACGTATCATGGTAATCATATTTGGTAGTAACCTGAGGTATTGCTTTCAGGTCATCATCTGGTTGTGCAAAAACCTGAGAAACAGCACTTAACACCATCAAAAGGAAGGAGAAGAATTTCAGCTTGTTCATTTATAGGGTTTATGAGTTTAAATTGTATAAAATAATGCCGGACAATCTGCAGCTGCTATTCATAACATAAAAAGCCTGCATCAATTTTAATAACAGGCCATAAGGTCTCAGGATTGATAAATCTTAATAGCAATTCAGTTAATAAATGTATGATTTTTGTTCGCATTGTATTTTTTGCCAAACCTGAACATAAGTCCCACCCCGGCATAATCCGCCTGCACTTTATGCACGTAACCTCTTACCTGGATACCTAAGGACGGATTAAAATAATATTTGAAACCTGCATTCCAGTAGGTTTTCATATTATACTGTCCATTGAATTTAAGGTAATATCCATAATTAGTCATTAAGGCAACTTTACCAAACCATACATCCGCCCCAGCGCTCATTCCATAACGCCATGGATCGAATGAAATTGCAAAATATTGGTCACTCTTTTTACTACCGTCAAAAACAGAATAATAATAAACTGCATCAGCTCCAAGCTTTAAACCAAACGCAGGATTAATTTTATGGTTATATACGGCATAAAATCCTGATTTCCAGTTCCCATCACGGGATTTATAAGATCCGCGACGGCCTATATCTGCTCCAATTTCAAAGAAACTTTGCATATTATCAGTAGCTGCATTTTTCTTGCCCGGTTTCTCAGGATAACTCTTTAGAGCCTTAACCAATCCTAAAGAAATTTCAAATGAATTTACTCCATTATTTGGTACTCTTAATGCAATGTTTGAGTAATGAAACATATTTGCAGCGACGATTAATGAGGTTGATCGCCTCAAAAGCGTTTTAAATTTAAGTCCGATTTTAGGTGAAAAGTTAATTCTGCTCGCAACAACGGGCTTTCCATCTATAAAATAACTTGATGTAGAATAGGCAATCCCTGCATCGGTGGTTAATACCAGTTTGGTCTTTGCTGATCTGAGCATGGAAAAATTTAATTTTCCGGAAAGTGTATATATATTCCCCATGAAGCCTTTGCTTTCTAAACTATCTTTGATAAATACCCGGCTCATATTACGATAGCCTGCAGTCAGGCTCAGTGCATCAACCCTTAATCTCTTTACCCAGTCAGCAGGGTTTTGATCCATCGATATATTATAGCCCATTTCTGCGCCATAACTTCTGCCATTCATAAAAACATGACCCGGAGAAAAAACATTTAAACCGGAAAGCATGGAAAATTCAACAGAGTTCTGTGCGAATGCTGAGCGAAAGAAAAAACCAGAAAAAATAAGAAGAATCTACTCAGGCGAATGCGCATTACCAATGTAATTAATGAATAAAGTCTGATAATTGATCTTCATTAAAGCCAAGAATAATCCTGCCTGATTCGTCTTCAATAACAGGCCGTTTAATAATACTGGGTTTTTCCTGCATCAATTTAAATGCAGCATCTTTAGTGGTAATACTATTCTGCAAGTTTGTATCAAGTTTTTTCCAGGTAGTACCACGTTTGTTA
>CAYHRC010000288.1:0-4113 GCA_964358565.1 uncultured Sphingobacterium sp.
ATTGTAGTGGAACTATAACCTCAAAAAACGGTCAACACTATTTAGGCATTGACACCGCGCAACTCGTAACCCGCAACCCGTAACCAAAATATTATATTGAACTACCAAAATTCTAACAACCAACTAACCAACTAATAACTAACCAACTAATCAACTAATCTACATACGCAATGCAATCCACCTGCACAAGGACCCCGTCACGGCCCATTTGGTCTGCACCACTGCCTGTGTACGAACGTACCGGAGGAGGGTCAGGGAAAAAGCCGCGGTAGCCTTCGTTCAGTAAGGCGATGTTTTTATTAGGCTCGGCAACGGTCATGTGTACTTTCAGCACATTGGCCATAGATGATCCGGCACCTTCAAGAACTTCTTTCATGGTAGTGAGCGCACTCTGGATCTGCACTTTTATATCACCAGGCTCTGCCCGTCTTTCGGCATACCAGCCTCCAATGCCGGCCACAAAAAGCAGGTGACCTGATCGGATACAGCCGGATAACACGCTAGCCGGTGGCCCTTGTTTAGTGCCGTTAGCGACAGGAGCCGGAACAGTCGGGTTTGTATTACCCCCGCTGTTACTCCTGCGGATTACTTGTTTCTTTGGTGTCCACTGCTCCCGCTGCGGGACATTCTGAGCATTAGCTTCATTAGGAAGTGCTGTTGCTGCTACAGCTCCTGCAAGGGGAAGGAGGCTGAGGCTTTTAAGGACGTTTCTGCGATTCATATTGAGTATTGATTAAAATGATAATGTTCGTTTATGTGTTACATGTTGCGTGTTGCCTGTTGCGTGTGCATAGTATCGTAATGAGTGGTTTATTAATCCACATATGCGATACAGCCCACCTGAACCAGTATTCCATCGCGGCCCATTTGGGTAACCTTGGATCCGCTGTATGAACGCACCGGTGGATTTTCAGGAAAGAACTCGCGGTAGCCTTCATTCAGAAGCGCCAGGTTTTTATTTGGCTCTGCCACCGTCATGTGTACCTGCAGTACATTGGCCATGGATGATCCGGCTGCTTCCAGTACCTCTTTCATAGTCGTGAGGGCGCTCTGGATCTGCACCTTGATATTTCCCGGCTCTGGCCTGCGGCTGGCATACCATCCGCCAATGCCGCCAACAAAAAGTAAGTGGCCCGAGCGCAGGCAGGATGAGGTGGCGCTGCGGATGAGTTGTTTCTTTGGCAGCCATTCTTCGGCAGCCGGCGGACCTGGCTCTGCGGTTGCCTGATCAGCATGACGGGCAATACCACAGCCGGCAGCCCCCATTAACGGGATAATGGTTAAGCCTTTTAGTATTTCTCTGCGTTTCATTGTTTGTATTTTATATTGCTTAATATAATAAATTCGGTAATAATTAAAGAGTGTGCTTGCTAATGATTTTAGGTTTAAAGATCCTTGCTTGAAAAGATATCAAGCCTTCAAACGGAAACCTTAACCATATGCTCACCGTAAACGCATTTAATGCGCTGGAAAAATCTTTTTTAAAATTTCAAAAGGTTAGAATATTATTTCTGCTCATGCGTTTTATGCTTAGCCTAAGATTGATATCAGGCTAAAAAGCCTTAAGGATGGGATCTTAAGGCAAAGGATAAGCGCTATTCTGCAAAGAATATTGCGATGAGTGTAAACGATTTGAACAAGGTAAATTGAGGAAATATTTTAAAAAAAAGAGGATAGAGCGTACCTTTCCGGTAATAGCTATACTTTTGCTGATCGGACTTTTTGGAAGATTTGGCGAGCCTGTACGTTCAGAAGATATTTTAGCGGACATAAACTCAAAGGCAGATGCTCAGCAAACCTCTGTTCTGTTAAATAATGCTGGCGGTACCATTCCTTTAATAAATTTAAAACAACGTAAAATTGCCAGTATTAATATTGGGGCTCCATATGCTTACGTATTTAATACCATGTTACGCAATTACGCGCCCGTAGATGATTTCACATTCGGTAATTTTAATAAAGAGCAGCTTAAATACTACACCACACTCATTATACAGGTTACTCCGGAATCACTGGCACAGCCTGAAACACTCAGTTACATACTGGAAGCCCAAAAGGAGAAAGAAGTAATTCTTACCGGCTATGGAAATACAGCCTCATTGAAACTGTTGAGTGCTGTATGTGCTCCTATTGTATGGAACCCTGACAATTCAGTTATCGCGGCAGGTAATTCCGCTGAGCTTATTTTCGGAGGTATAGCAGCTACAAACAGATTAAGCGATACAATCAGTCCTGTGTACCCGGCTGGTTCAGGCTTTTTTACTCAAAAGATACGCCTTAACTATTCAAGGCCCGAAGATGTTGGTGTTAATTCCGCAAATCTTAATAAAATAGATGATATAGTGGCCGAAGCCATAAGCCAGCATGCAACCCCAAGTGCAGTGGTGATGGTGGTAAAAGATGGTACCGTTATTTTTGATAAAGCGTATGGATCGCATACCTATGAAGGAAACCTCCCGACACAAACTGATGATATTTATGATATCGCTTCAGTAACAAAAACGGCTGCTACGACAATAGCAGTGATGAAACTTTATGAGCAGCATAAGCTGGCCCTTGATGGAAATCTGGGATCCTACCTTCCTGAATTGAGAGAAACCAGTAAAAAAGATATTGCTGTACGTGAAGTAATGCTGCACCAGGCAGGTTTTATTAATCTCGACTTCTTTAGCGGTATAAAATCACAGGACCATAGTACAGATTCATCATTCTTTTATCCTGTGAAGGTTGCTGATAATTATTTCATACGCAGAAACTACTACCAGGATTCCATGTGGCCTAAAATGGTCAGTTCCCCGGTTAAAACCCGTGGCGAGTATGTATATAGCGACATCAGCATGTACATGATGAAAGAAATCGTAGAACGCCAGGCCGGAGAACCTCTTGATCAGTTTGTGATGGACGAGTTTTATAAACCTCTGGGAATGCGCACAGCCGGATTTAATCCCCGACGTCGTTTTAACAAAGACCATATAGTCCCAACTGAACAGGATAATTATTTCCGTAAAACCCTGTTACTGGGATATGTACATGATCAGGGAGCTGCCCTTGTAGACGGAGTTTCAGGTCATGCCGGATTATTTGCCAGCGCCAACGACCTGGCAATCTTAAACCAGGTGCTTCTGAACGGCGGAAACTATGGAGGTGTTGAATATTTCAAGCCTGAAACAATTGAACTTTTCACCTCACATCAGTCAGGGGTGAGCCGCCGCGGATTGGGCTTTGATCGTGGAGAGGGGGGCTATCCCTCATCACTTGCCTCAAGCGGAACATATGGACATACGGGGTATACCGGCACTTGTGTATGGGTTGACCCGAAATATAAGCTGATATATATCTTCTTATCCAACCGTGTTTATCCATCAGTAAACAATAAAATAAACAGCCTGCGCATCCGCCCGAGGATACAGGATGCTATCTATGAGGCTATCTTAAAAGGGAATGATTATAACGTAAGTCTTAGTAAATAAGACAGGCGTAAAAACGTCCCGAAAGCTTTCGAGATGTTTGCTTTTTGTGTGCGGTTGGTTGTGCCGGCTACCTCAGAGGGTTTGTACGAGCAAACCTGAGCCGCATTTTCAGCGGCGAAATCATGAACACTTCTAAAAACAACAAAATCAAGTGAATAACGAATTGCCTGCCCGGCGGAAAGAGAGCGAAAAGGTTTGAGTGAAGGGATGAATTATTAGCCAACTGATAGCCATTTATCGACTTTAAAAATAACCTCAAAATTCTGCCGCCTCCTGCCGGCGGAAAGGGCATTTACTTTTCCCTGCAGCTGGAAAAGTAAACAAAAGAGCCGCGACTGCGCCTGATGCTTTGAAAGTCAGGGGGCAGGCTTTGTTTGTGCATGCCGCATCAGCCAATGTCGCAAGAACGCAGAACGCAGATTCAGTGCTGGGGCAAGAGCATATGAACGCTTACGGAATATATGGCAATGGACAGTGAGATTTGAACGTCAGTGAATCTAAAATAACGTAGTACTACTTAAAAACTTAATAATATCACTGAAAGCACCCGTTTGCCCAGCGCCCGAGCCTGGGCGCCATGCCTTTCCCCCCAGTAGCTGTAAAACAAAAAGCAAAATGAAAGCCCCGTGGGGAGGAAAGGGCA
>CAYHRC010000289.1:0-4105 GCA_964358565.1 uncultured Sphingobacterium sp.
AAGCTCTCAAATACAATAATCCTCCGGTCATTGCTGTCCATAAATTTGAAGTAAGGGACAAATAGCAAATTGAAACATTCGATTTCTTAAATGAGTATTGTGGATTTGATTATATCCATTTAATCATATATAAATCTTAAATAGAATGAAACTTAACAACAGTAAAGTGTATACAAGGGCACTAAGTGCTGTAATATTGGCATTAATCAGTATTTGCTTTAATGTTTCAGCAAAGATTAAGGTTGGTGTTGCAGAAACTATAATTACCCCGCCAAATCCCATTGGTCAGCAAATGGCGGGTTATGACAGAGGGAAAAACACATCAACTGGCATTCATGATGATCTTTTTGCGCGCAGCATTGTCGTGGAGAGCCAGGATGGTACTTCCGTAGCCATGATAACTGTTGCTGTCGTTAATATGAGCGAGGAGATCATGGATAGTATCCGTAGCGGAGTAAACAAAGGAACCGGAATACCCTTTAAAAATGTTCTTGTTTCCGCTACACATACTCATTCCGGACCTGTTATGGGCAATATAAGTGGAGATTATGCGAAGTTTTTTATCAAGAGGAGTGTTGAAAGTGCAGTTAAAGCATGGGAGGGAAGGGTTGTCGGAAGAATCGGGGTTGGTACCACGAATGTTTTTGGATTAGCCATGAATGACAGGCGTATGGAATACGGCGGAGTTCCACCAGATCCTGAAGCCGCCATCATTAAAATAGAAGATGATAAGGGGAAATTGTTAGGAGTATTTTTTAATTATGGCTGCCATCCTTCTGCACTTGACCTTCATAACCTGAAATTTACTGAAGACTGGCCTCATTTTTCTATAAAAGGAATCAAAGAAAAAGTTGGGCAGAATGTTGTTGTCGGTTATTTTCAGTCAGCCCAGGGCGATGCAAAGGTTGGTTATAATGCTGAGCTTTCTGCTGTTGGTGCTTACATGCAAGGCATACGCTCATTCGAATTTGCAGAACATAAGGGCCTTATTATGACCGATGCAGTTCTTAAATTACTTCCGTCCATTAAAACATCCGACGACATGCCTGTACGGGTAGTTTACGACAAATATAAAGTTCCGCGCCGTACTACTTTCCCTTTCACTCAGGAAGAGGCTCTTTTATGGCAGCAGAGGGCTCAAAGAACGTTAGCTGAAAAGGAAAAGCTGGTCTTGAGTTATCCTGCAGATGCTGAAGGATCAGAAAAATATCAGATAGCAGCAAGGGAACTAGCAGCCAAAGGAGATATCTCATCGAAGATCGGTCCGCGCACTCTTGACAAATACAAGGTGGATTATTGGCTGGCTACGCAAGCTGTTAATCAGTCGAAAAGGATTGCGGAACAAGCAAAAAACCCTGTGCCTTTTCTTATGCCAATGCAAGGGGTCCGGTTGGGAAATACAGTGTTTGTCACTTTCCCGGCAGAGGTATTTACCGAAATAGGGCTTACAGTGAAAAAAATGTCACCGTACGAGAACACCTTTGTATTTGGTGTTGCCGGAGGATACAATGGATATATAGCAACCGCAGCCGAATTTATTGAAGGTGGTTATGCAGTTAATGGAAGTCCATATGCTCCTCAGGCTGAACAGGCCATCATAGATGCATCTATGGATCTAATAAACAGGTTAAAAAAGTAAAAATGAACAAAGTATCCGGTGCATTAATACTATCTCTTTTCTTAACCGTAATTTTTGCTTTTTCTCCAAAACAAAATCCAAAAGATACAGCTGTTTATAGTGTAAAAAAGCTGAAGCGCCCAATGAAAATTGATGCAGATTGGAATAAATCACAGTGGAAAAAAGCCAAAGAAATAGCCATCACTAATTATATGGGTAAAGTCCCTGATTTCCGGCCTGTGGCGAAAGCAAAAATGATGTACGATGATGAAAATCTGTATCTGATATTCCACGTTGACGACCGTTATGTCCGTTTACAAACAAGCAGTTTTAATGGCAAAGTATTCGAGGATGCCTGTGTTGAATTCTTTTTCTCACCTGACAGCAACCTACCTTTAAGTTATTTTAATCTTGAGATGAATGCAGGGGGTAAGGCTTTAATGGAATATCATCACGAGAGCAAAACAACCAGGCTTACAGCTGAAGATTTTGAAAAGGTAGAGATCGCTCATTCTATGCCTGAAAAGCTGGATCAGGAGATTACTGAACCTGTAACATGGACAGTTGAATACAGGTTGCCACTTGCAATGCTCAAGAAATTTTCAAACGTTAGTCAACCGGCGAAGGGCACAGTTTGGAAAGCTAATTTTTTCAAAACATCCAGTAAAAATTCCAACCCTCATTATATTACCTGGTCTTTTGTAGATAATAAAACGCCTCAATTTCATTTGCCGCAATACTTTGGAACGCTAAATTTTAAATAGCTTATAATGAGTACTCTATATTGCCTGTAAATCAGGCATTAATAAACAATATAATGAGAAAAAAAATATTCCTTCAGCTTCTGGTATTCGCTGTAATTATTAATTGTGCAAAAGCCCAGAATGCCCCTGCACGGATTGCGTACAGAATATATGATAATTTTGATACGGGTGAAATGTATACATGGGAACCTTATCCATACCAGCAGGATACCGGGTATGACCCAATGTTTAGCACTAAAAAGGAACCAGCTTATGGAGAGAAAGGAAGTTCTCTTTTCCGTGTAACAAGGCCAAATGATGCAAATGATCTGACTCAAGGTTTCACAAAACGTATCGATATGTATACGGTGGGATACTCTCGTGTTAAATTCGCCTTCTTCATGATGAGCGACCGGAAACCGGAGAAAATAGATGTTTCGCTCGGGACCTTCAATGGCAGTCTGTACAAGCATAGTATCAAGTCCCCTAAGGCAAATACCTGGGTGGAAGTTGACCTTCCGATCGATGCGTTTACTCAAAATGGCAAAACACTTAATGCCGGAGAGCATCTTCAGGTTGTTGTATTGCAAGCATTTTATCCTGTAGTCAATCATCTGCTTAGCTATACCATACTCATGGATGAATTCTCGCTTAATGGAGAAAGACCGCTGCAGTTTATTGCGCAAAATCCAAAATCTACATGGTTTGAGCAATTCGGCAATTCTGTGATACACAAACATTATGCACCGGGAGAAACATTATCGATCAGTGTCGCTCCCGAGGGAGGAATAAAACTGAAGGAAGTAAGTGCTGATCTCATTACTCCTGATGGCCGCAGCCACGTAAAAAATATTGAGTTTTACGATGACGGAACACATGGTGATTCAAATCCTTCGGATGGTATTTGGACAAATAAGGAGATCTATAGCATCAAATCGACAGATCCCCCTGGTCAGTGGAAGGCACGCTTCACAGGTGCCGGTGATAAGCAATTTTCATGGGATTTAGGTTTTATTGTTCCGGTTACACATTTAAGTGCCCAGAGCCATCCACGCTTGTTTTTCACAGCGCCAGAGCTTGCTGCCCGCCGGGCAGGACCAGAACCTGAAACTGCAAAAAAGCTGCTTGAAAAATTTATCAACAGTTACAAACCTTCTGAAACAGATATTGACAAGCTGCCTCTGCCAAGCCCTATTGCACCAGAATCTGTTACCGGAGGGCCATATGCTAGTGCAAGTATGGGCAACTGGTATGGTACTCAGGACGCACTGGCAAGGATTATTACAAATGAAGCATGGCAATTTATTCTTACGGGTAATAAAGCGGCAGGAGACAAAGCTAAGAAAGCACTCTTTAAACTTAGTATGATGCCCTCCTGGAATCATCCATGGATGGAGGCAAATGGAAATCATACCTACTACCCGGGCGCTCCGGCAGCGACAGCTGCAGGTATGGGTTATGATCTGTTATATAATATTATGACTGAGCCTGAACGTACTATGGTTCGTAAGGGAATAATGGAAAATGCCATCAAACCCTTCTATCGAGATATGGTTGAATTAAACCGAATGCCTTCCAGCAATTCCAATCATATCGGCGTGATACTTTCCGGGATAGGGATCGCAGCTGTAGCCATAGCAAATGATGATCCTGAAATCCCAGGGCTTGAACCCTATTTATCTGGTATTCTTGCTAAATCCAAACAATTTATTGACCGCACAATGCTTCCCGAAGGAAGCTATAA
>CAYHRC010000290.1:0-4085 GCA_964358565.1 uncultured Sphingobacterium sp.
TCGTTTTCCGTCACTTTGCGTATTCTGGGCCAATACCGCAGGAGGGATTCCTACAATAAAGACACTTAAATAACAGCAAAACGAGAGTTTATAGTACATTAATCCGGAATAAAACTTAACCCAAATTTAGTTTAATGTGAATTAAATATACGCATTTCTGCAAATATTCTGCCTGTACTAGGGAGATATATTAAACGAAGCATATGCAATAAACATTTCCTTATCCTGAAAATTTTTATCCTTGGTTTTTTATGCGTGTTGATTATTATTACGCCTTAAATTTCATTTCAGGTTTTTATTTATCATACATTGGCCTTTCGGCCGTTTAAAAGCATCAGGAATTATAAAAATTTTCCTTTGCAATGATTAGAAAAAAGATTTTATCAAATTGTACTGTAACCTTCACTACGCATTTTTCGTTTGAGTACTGGGCTTGGCTCCAAACATTAAGAACGCATGAGAAATATCCATTGGGGATATTATTCGAATTTTGTATTTTTAAAAAATTAATGCTCCAATTACATTCAAGTAATGAAAAGAATTCCCATATACCTTACCGCAGGCTTAATGTTATTAAGCATTTTAACGTCCTGTCATAAAAAAGGTGGTCAATCTTCCAAAACCGCTATGGCTTATAATGATAAGTACAATGGCGGTTTTGAGGTGAATAATAAGGTAAAAGCTGGTCCCGGACCTGGTTTGATCGCTATTGAAGGTGGTACTTTTGTGATGGGCGGTAGTCTGAATCAGGATCTTGGTTATGAATTCGATAATGTTCGCCGCCGGGTTACTGTTGCTTCCTTTTACATGGATGAAACCGAAGTATCCAACGTTGACTGGTTAGAATACCTTTACTGGATAAGACGTAATTTTAACAATGACGCCGAATACTATTACAATGCCCTGCCTGATACACTAGTCTGGAGGCAGCCTCTTTCATATAATGAACCTTATGTAAATAACTATCTGAGGCATCCGGCATTTCAGGATTATCCTGTGGTAGGTGTTACCTGGGAGCAGGCAAACGCTTATTGCGAGTGGCGTACAGACCGGGTTAATGAGGAAATATTACGCAGCAGGGGTTATTTAATGGATTACAAAACTTTAGCAGGAGGTGGTAAGAAAGGAGCAGCTACAACTACTTCTGTTTCAACCTCAAACGACCCTTTTAATACAGATATTTATTTAAATGGCCAATACAAGGGAGAAGGTATTGATGGTAAGAAGATGAAAAAAGATCTTAATCCCAATACTACCGCTTCCGGTACCTCTGCGGGAGGCAAAGCTGCTAAAGGTGGTCCTACCCGCCCTGTTCGTCTCGAAGACGGTGTGTTGAAACAGCCTTATCGCCTGCCAACGGAAGCTGAATGGGAATATGCTGCTTTATCTTTATCAGGTAACACAGAATATGAGAATATTTCCGACGGTAAAATCTACCCCTGGAATGGTCTGGGTGTACGCTCAGCTAAAAAGCGGACACAGGGTATGATCGCGGCCAACTTTAAGCGTGGCGCGGGTGATAATATGGGTACAGGTGGTTACCTGAATGACAAGGCTGATATAACCGCTCCGGTAAGAAGTTATGTTCCCAATGATTTCGGTTTATACAATATGGCAGGAAACGTGAATGAGTGGACCGCCGATGTTTACCGAAAGTTAAGTTTCGAAGATTTTAATGATTTTAATCCATTCAGAGGAAACGAATTTGTAAATAAACGTTTGTCTGACAGAGACAAAGGTATCTACGCAAAAGATAAATACGGTCGCACTATAAAAGACCCGGCTAAATCAGGCAAAAAGCAAAAATGGTCGGAGATGCAAAGTGATCAGGCAAAAGTTGACACTTCTTCTATCGCCGGAAAACCTTATAATCCTGATTTCCGCGGTCACCTGGACACAGTAAATTCTAATCTGTACGGAATTACTACCCTTGTGAATGATCGCTCCCGGGTTTATAAAGGGGGTTCATGGAATGACAGGGCTTACTGGTTAAATCCTGCAACAAGAAGATTTATGCAGCAGGATGAGACCAGCGCAGAAATGGGTTTTCGTTCTGCGATGACCCTGGTTGGTGCTCCCGAGATCATCTCTAAAGGTAAACCACAATTCTCTCAGCCAAAATCAAAGGCTCCTAAGAAAGCAAGATAGGTGAAACAATTTGTCGATTTGTCCATTGGTTAATTTGTCAATGGAATTACTGCTTCATTTGACATTTACTATTTCTGTCAAGAACTGGTAATTCATTTGAAATTAAACACAAAAACGTACTACGTATAACGTAAAACTTATAACTTATAACCGCTCAGAGATCATACTGTAAACTCAGCCACAAACTCCTCCCCACAGAATTGATACCACTCCCATGTGTCCTGTAATCGGCATTAAACAAATTCTGAGCACTGAGACGTAATTGAACAGATCTTAAACTATATCCGGAGTAAAAATTTAAGGCATTCCATCCCGGAGTACCGGCAAACGGGATCCGGTTATCATCCTTGTCGCCCTGCGCTAAACGGCTCTGATTGTCGGCCCAGGCTAATTCCCCTTTAATATAGAACTTATTAAGTACGTACTTCATGGAAGCATAACCATTAAATGGAGGCATACGTCTTAAAGGTTCAGAACGTGATAAATTCTGGCCGTGGTTGAAAGATGCAAAAAGGTCAAATAACAAGCGCCGGTTAGCCTGCCACCCGAAAGAACCCTCTACTCCCTTAATTACCGCTTCTTCTGTATTTTCTTTCCTGTAAACGTTATAACCGTCAATTATCTGACCGGTTTGAATCCTGTTGATGAGGTTATTCAATTTATTGTGATATACAGAGAGGCCAAAATTCCAATTCCTGGAATCATATTTATATCCAATTTCCGAATTATAGCTCTTTTCCGGTTTCAGCGCGTAAGAAGGCAGCTCATATCTGAAATCCACAATACCCAGCGTACCCATATCGTCAATATTAGGCGCCCTGTAACCGGTATTCAGTGAGGCATAAATATGATGACTGTTAAACGAATAATTGGCCCCGGTATTCCACACAAATGCATTGGGAGATACCCTTACCTGTCCGAGATCCATATCCACAAAAGATGCTTTTAACCAATTATAACGAACTCCGGCTTCAACATTGAACCTTCCGAACTTTAAGTGATGTATCGAATAAACAGAGGTATTCACATAAGACGAATTATCAGGATATAAGCCTCGAAGCATTTTCAAAGATCCATTCTGTCCATCCACAGTATTTCGCATACTTTTAATCCGGTCATGATAATATTCTGTGCCGCTATTTGCCGTCCAGCGCTCACTCAGATCTGAGAATATTTCAAATGATAAATTTGCCGTGTTCACTTTATCTCTTTCATGGCTGGAGATCAGGCTGGCATTTTTCTGACTGTTTCTATCTTCAAGTGTATTATTCATGGAAGCGATGAGGTTGATCTGATTAAAAAGAGGATTAGATTTTTCTATCCTGACTTTCAAATAAGAAAGGTTCCGCGCCTGAACTCCCATCTCATTAATCTTGTAATTCTCCAATTTGACTTTATGGAATACATCGACACTCCTTTGTTCCACGAACTGATTAGCAAGGGTCAGTTCAGTATCTTCTGAAAGCTTCCATTTAAATTTCAGGCTGGCATCAGACTCGGTATATCCGGAGGGTGATTGCCTGCCGGTTGTATCTCCTCCGATCAGATCGCCGAAATCTTTAATTCCTAAAATACCTGAAAAGATCATTTTTGGAGAGGAATATACCAATTCGGTACTTCCTGACTTTTCCATATTGCCTGATCCGTAACGTGCATTTAAAGTTCCATCGAATTTTCGCTCATTGCTAAATCCTGGCTCTTTAGTAAAGACCTGAATTACTCCACCCATGGCGTCAGAGCCATACTGAACAGATCCGCTGCCGCGAAGCACTTCGATCTTTTGGATTGAGAACGGATCAATGGTATTAAAATACTGATTAGGGCCATACCTGAATGTAGAATTATTCAGTCTGATGCCATCGATCAAAATCAGGGTTTGATTACCCGTTAATCCCCGGATAAAGGGGGAGCCTCCACCATGATTTGTTTTCTGGACA
>CAYHRC010000291.1:0-4040 GCA_964358565.1 uncultured Sphingobacterium sp.
GCATATGAATATGGGCTGCGTGCATGTGGACCTGCCCATTATGGTCCGGTCAGGTATGCAGCGGGTACCGGAATGACAGATGGACTAAGCCTGTCAGGAAAGGAACTTGTTATGGAAATGGACCGATTGAAAATGATATTGGATGTTACCCATTTAACTGATAAAGGTTTTACAGAAGCAACCTCGCTTTTTAAAGGCCCGGTATGGGCAAGTCACCACAATTGCCGGAAACTGGTTAGCCATCAACGACAATTAAGCGATGACCAGATAAAGATTTTACTGGAAAGGGATTCAGTGATCGGTGGGGTTTTTGATACCTGGATGCTCACAGACAACTGGGTTCGTGGTACAGATGATCCCAAACAAAGGGGAATAAACCTTGAGAAGGTAGTGGATCATTATGATCACATCTGCCAGATCGCAGGTAATAGTTTGCATATTGCCATTGGCAGCGACCTGGATGGAGCTTATGGCAAAGAACAATCTCCTTATGATCTGGAGGATATTTCGGATCTTCAGAATTTAAGAGGAATTCTGGCCAGAAGGGGGTATTCATCCGGCGATATCGAAAATATTTTTCATAAAAACTGGCTGCGTTTTTTAAAGAGAGCCTGGGCTTAACGGCATTAATTTATTTCATATTTCATCTTATGCAGTGGTATACCATTAATAATTTAGATAATACCGACACCCCGGCGCTTGTGCTATATAAGGAACGCATACAGGAAAATATTCATCAGGCAATCTCCTTAATAAAGAATTCTGATCATCTCCGTCCACATGTCAAAACAAATAAAATTGCAGAAGTATGCAGGATGATGATGGATGCCGGCATCCGGAAATTCAAATGCGCAACCATTGCAGAAGCAGAAATGCTTGGGATGATAGAAGCTAAGGATGTTTTAATGGCCTACCAGCCTGTTGGACCTAAAGCCAAACGCTTAATCGAGCTTATACTGCATTATCCTGCCACTCAATTCAGTTGCCTGGTCGATAGTATTGACTCAGCCAGAAGCCTGTCTGAGCTCTTTTCTGAGGCAGGTTTGCAAATCCGTGTTTATATTGACCTTAATACGGGAATGAACCGAACTGGCATCAAACCTTCTGATGCGGATGATTTTCTGGAGGCTCTTGCAGAATTGCCATCCCTTTTTGTTGCGGGCGTCCATGTATATGATGGGCACCTTACAGAACCTGATATTTCACTGCGTCAGGAGAAAAGTGATAAAGAATTTTCTGAAGTAAATCCCTTTATTAATTCCTTCGGAATAAGGATGGGCAGGCCTGCCATTGTAGTAACAGGAGGTTCTGCGACATTTCCAACACATATTAAAAGGAATGTGGAATGCAGTCCCGGTACTTTTGTTTTCTGGGATTGGGGATATAAACACCGCTATGTTGAAGAGCCATTTGAATACGCCGCCCTTGTTCTTACCAGAATAATTTCAATCGTGAGTGATACGCTCATCACTACTGACCTTGGCTACAAAGCTGTGGCTTCTGAAAACCCTTTGCCAAGGGTTCATTTTCTTAACGCTCCTCAGGCAAATCCTTTATCGCAAAGTGAAGAACATTTATCGCTTCAGGTACCTGACAGCTCATGCTTTAAGATCGGAGATGTACTATATGGAGTTCCGGTACATATATGCCCTACTGTTGCCTTGTATGATAAAGCATTTGTTGTTGAAAAGGGTGAAGTGATAGATTCATGGAAAGTAATTGCCAGAGACAGGGTAATTAATTTTTAAATCATGCGATCCCCAAACATTCTGAATGCGCGGTCTGTGCCGAATGTATGTATAAAGGGAAAAACCTCCGTTTTATAGATAAAACAAGTGGAATTGATCTATTATGATGAATTCAATATCGGATAATTATAGAATATATAACGATGAATAGAAGAGAAGCAGTCAGGAAGGTTACTTTTTTGTTAGGGGGTGCTATCACCGCCACAAGTCTCGGTGTGTTTACTAAAGGTTGCATACCTATCGGGGGAGAAAAAGAAATCAGATTTAACGATAGCCACGAGGCAACGCTTTCCGAAATTGCCGATACGATCATTCCGGATACGGGCGTGCCGGGAGCAAAAGCTGCCGGAGTAGGCCCGTTTATCATCATGATGATGAAGGACTGTTACCCGCAAGAGGTACAAAAAGTCTTTATTGATGGCTTGGAAAAGGTTGAGAAGGAGTCTGCATCCAGATTTAACAGATCTTTTATAACCTTAAGCCGCACAGAACGGGAAGGAGTTTTGGAAGAATTGAAAAAAGAAGCGAAGATCCAACAAGAGACAAATATATCGGAGGGTATAAAAGATGCTCCTCCGCATTTTTTTCAGTTAGCCACTGAACTCACATACCTGGGCTATTTCACCTCTGAGATCGGTGCAACCCAGGCACTGAACTATGTGCATATACCAGGCAAATATGAAGGTTGCGTTCCCCTGAAAGCCGGTCAGAAGGCATGGGCAGTATAATTTGATGATCAAAAACCAAGGAGCAGATTTATGAATTTGAACATAAAAGCAGAAAAACAAAATACGTACGATGCTATTGTTGTTGGCTCGGGCATAAGCGGCGGCTGGGCGGCTAAAGAACTTACAGAGAAGGGATTGAAGGTTTTATTGCTTGAGCGAGGCATGAATGTAGAGCATGTCAAGGATTATGATACGGCTTTGCTGAAACCATGGGAATTCAAGCACAGAGGGAGGATCACACCTGAGCAGCAGAGAACTCATCAGGTACAGACCCGTGGCGGCCAATACACTGAATTCAATGAAAAGTTCTGGGTTAATGATATTGACTGCCCCTATACCGAGGTGAAAAGGTTCGACTGGTACCGTGGCTTTCATGTAGGGGGAAAATCATTGACCTGGGGACGCGGTTGTTTGCGCCTGAGTGAAATGGACTTCGCAGCTAATGCGAAGGATGGATATGGGGTGGACTGGCCTATACGTTATAAGGATATTTCACCCTGGTATGATTATGTGGAGCGCTTTGCCGGGATCAGCGGTCAGAATGAGGGTCTTGCCCAATTGCCTGACGGTCAGTTTCTTCCGCCATTTGAGATGAACTGTGTGGAGAAAGAGGTTAAGAAGAGGATTGAAAAACATTACAATCGCGAACGGATGATGACCATTTACCGGATGGCGAATCTTAGTGTTCCGCATTTGGGCAGAGGCAGCTGCCAGAACAGAAATCTCTGTAACAGGGGATGTCCTTTTGGAGCATATTTTAGTACACAATCTTCGACACTGCCGGCCGCAATGGCAACAGGCAATCTTACTCTCCGCCCATTTTCAATAGTCAATTCCGTGATCTACGATAAAGAAAAAGGCAAAGCAACAGGTGTCCGGATTATTGATTCGGAAACAAACGAAACTATTGAATATCATGCAAGGATCATCTTTTTGAACGGTTCAACACTCGGTTCTACATTTGTGATGCTGAATTCTGTATCAGACAGTTTTCCTGATGGATTAGGTAACAGCAGCGGGCAGCTTGGGCATAATCTGATGGACCATCATTTCAAAGTTGGAGCCTCAGGAACAGCAGAGGGTTTTGATGATAAATACTATTATGGAAGGCGCCCGGTTGGTATTTATATTCCACGATACCGGAATCTCGGAGATAAGCCGGAGAGGGATTATTTACGCGGGTTCCACTATGGTGGCAGTGCCAGCCGTACTGGCTGGCAGAGAGCAATTCCTGAAATGGGATACGGCCAGGATTTCAAGGAAGATATGACTGAACCGGGTCCCTGGGTGATGGGACTGGGTTCTTTCGGAGAGGCTTTGCCACACTATGAAAACCACGTAGCCCTCGACAGGTCCAAAAAGGATAAATGGGGACAACCGGTATTGGCGATAGATTATGAGTTTGGGGAAAACGAAATGAAAATGCGGGTGGACATGTTGAATGATGCTGCTGAAATACTGGAAAATGCCGGGATGAAGGATGTAAAGTCATTTGACAATGGCGCTGTACCAGGGATGGCAATTCACGAAATGGGAACAGCTCGAATGGGTCACGACCCCAAAA
>CAYHRC010000292.1:0-4037 GCA_964358565.1 uncultured Sphingobacterium sp.
CGCCTGGTTTGGGACCAGGAGGTCGTAGGTTCGAATCCTGCCACCCCGACGAACGGGTACTCAAATATCCTTAAAACCCCTTAAATCATATGATTTAAGGGGTTTTTCATTTTTATCCCACCAATCTTTACCAAGTAAAAACAACAAAAATGTGCCCTATTGGGTGCCCCATTTTAATCACTTATATTTGGGGCACCATATCGTATTTAATCTATTGATAATCAATGTTTTGTAGCGTTTATTTTGGTCTGTTTTGACCTCCTTTTTGTGCCCTTTTTTAATGGGGCACAAAAAAGTAAACCAACACAATGCATTTGAATACAAAATAATAGAAATATGAAAGCACAAAACAACACATTCGGAGTTCTATTCTACCTACGTAAGTATAAGAAATCGATTCATGGCACAGCACCTATCTATGCGCGTATTACCGTCAATGGAAAACGCATAGACATATCAGTGAAACGGACGATCGAAGAGATCAACTGGAATGCAAGTAAGGGACTGGCAAAAGGAAGCAAAAGCTCGACCACACAGTTAAATGCTTACCTAGAGGAATTCAGGTCAGGTATTGTTGTCAGTTATCAGAAACTGGTGATACAAAAGAAAATGATCACAGCTGAGCTTATAAAGGAGAGCTTTCTGGGTACCGATCAGCAAAGCTATACGATTTGTAAGCTGATGGACTACCACAATACGGAAATGCAAACTGTGCTGGCTCAGGGAACCATTAAAAATTATTATACAACCCAAAAGTATATTAAGCTGCTTTTAAAAGATCATTACAAGACCTCGGATAAATATCTGTCCGAGCTGACCTATAAATTCATCGTGGAGTTTGAAGGGTTTTTAAGAAAGCATAAGCCACTTGATCACCATCAGCCTCTGAATAATAATGGCATCATGAAACATATTGAGCGGTTCAAGAAAATGATAAATCTAGCCATTACCATGGAATGGATGGAAAAAGACCCATTTATTAAATTTAAACCTCGGTTTGATAAAGCAGGACGAGAGTTTTTGACCAAGGAAGAATTAAGCAGAATAGAAAATAAGCAATTTCACACGGAGAGGATGCAGCAGGTCAAAGATCTCTTTGTTTTTAGCTGTTATACCGGTCTTTCCTATATCGACGTAATGAATCTCACCCCTTCCCAATTCATTAAAGCCGATGAAGATGAATACTGGCTGATTACTAAAAGGCAGAAAACCAATAACGCTGTCCGAATCCCACTGCTACCTAAACCACTTGCAATAATTGAGAAATACAAAGATAATATCAAGGCTCAGGCCAACGGTTCATTGCTTCCTACCCTATCTAACCAGAAACTTAACAGTTATTTAAAGGAATTAGCAGATGTATGTGATATTATTAAACCCCTCACCTTTCATATAGCCCGGCACACCTTCGCCACAACCATAGCTTTAACCAACGGAGTACCCATTGAATCTGTTAGCCGGATGCTTGGACATAGTAAAATTAGCACCACCCAGATCTATGCAAAAGTGGTAGAGAGCAAGCTCAGTGCGGATATGGCTCTATTAAAAGAAAGACTAAAGAGTTAGTAATGGATGCTAAAACATACAAGAGGGACACTTCTTGTATGTTTTTAAATTTTCAAGTCCCCATTTTTGAGCAAACAAATTCAAAGGATATGGCAGCAGAGATCATCACCAAAGAAGACCTGGAACAGTTCGGGCAACATTTACTGGAAGAAATCAAAAAAATCATATTAGATAAACCACATCAAACCCGTCAATGGCTTAAAAGTGCAGATGTAAGGAAACTACTACAAATTTCTCCCGGAACTTTACAAAATCTGCGCATTAATGGCACCCTTCGTTACTCAAAGGTAGGTGGCATTATTTACTACAGTTCTGATGATATTCAAAAGCTTCTAATAGATAAGAGCAGATAAATAAATTTACAAGGGCAATAGCAATATTTTGATGGGCCAAGTGAGAGCATGTTAGAACGCCATTGGTTCGATTCCTTCCGAGTGTACAAAAGCTGACTGAGAAGTTGGCTTTTGTTATTTTCAGGTAAACCCAATCTCAAATAAAACCAAATATTACTAATATTTTGCTCCCAGCCTAAGGCCAAGGGTTGCAGAATAGGTACGTCCATCAGAGGGCCAGATACCAGGACCCGGATAAAATTGAGGCCTTTTAGTAAAATACTGTTTATCAAAAGCATTGTTTACGTTCAGCCTTAATTGCAGATGAGTGGAAAGGCTAACCTTACCATTAAAATCAAACAGGTGATAAGAAGGAACTAAGCCGGCAGATCCGGTAGCTGAAGGTGTAATAGTATTGAACGCATCGGCAAATGTTTCGGCAGTATAACTGTGTAAGGCACTTAAACTAATTCTGTTAAGTTTAAATGTCACTCCGTTTCTGCTTTGCCATGCCGGAACACTTTCCACTTTATTCCCATCAATAGAAATGTTTGTGTTCCCGGATCGTAGAGATGCATTGCTATAAACACCATTCATATAAGCTGTAGCAGTGAAAAGAGAAAGGCTTGCTTTTCTACCCAGGGGAAATTCTGCCTGAGTGAATAGCTCCAGCCCCTTAGTCATTGAATTACCAATATTTGTTTTAAAGATAATTTCTTCACCGGCACTGTTCGTTTGAGCCAGGGTACCTAAGCGATTCCTGTATTTTAGTTGAAAAAAGCTTATATCCCAGCTCAGAAACTCCCAGTCACCTCGAACACCGGCTTCCAGATTATACCCCTCCGCATCTTTTAAATTCTTGTCGGCCACTTCATAAACAGAGGTGGGTATAATATCTTTAAATATCACGGGACGGTAAGCCTGCGACCAGCCCGCATACATATTTATGTCCTTAATTAAATTGTATTGGGCATTTACACCAAACAAAGGAAACTGATGCTTTATACTATTTGGGATTGCATTGTCCGGATAGTTATTGATTATTCCGGTCATACGTGTTTCACCAAGCTCAACCCTGATACCTGTATTTATTGAAAGTTCCGGAAGCAGAGACCATCTGTTCTCAGCAAAAAAAGCAACATTACCGGTTTTAAAATGCATGTCTCTTCCCCACCCCGGTGTTACCAGTGAAAGATCATAGTCAGAACCAGTAGTTCCTTTCCCTAATTGCTGGCGATGCAGGTCATTGTTGAGATACTGAATGCCTGCAGCCAGGTTACTTGTCAAATTAAATAATGAATATGAATGGAGTAAACGAAGTTCGCTTGTGTAACTGTTAAAGTGGTCTATATCTACTTGTCTGTTTGCATACTCCTTTGTCAGCGGGTCAATGAGATCCTGAGTGGTGGTAGGTTTATCGAACAGGACACTGTTACGTGCACCCAGAATTGCTGATGTTGTTAATCTTAATTGAGTTTTTCCGCCTGCTTTCCAGTCAAGGCTAACAGAGGGAACATTAATTTCAGGATTATAATAGTTCCTTGAACGGGTTGAAGATCGCGGATCTGCCCGGAACATAGCATCCGTAAGCGGACCTGCTAAATGAATGGTAAAGTTAGAACGGGTCCACTCGGCTTTAATTAGCAAATTTGAATGAAGCTGGTAAAACAAGGATATATTTTGTGCATCATATCTGGAATCGCTGTTTTTACGATAACCTTGTATATCCTTATTATTAAACCACGCATAATATTTAAATTTTCCTTTTGTTCCGCTGATAGAATTGAATGTACTCAACAATCCATAAGAACCAGCAGTATTAATACTTTCAAATGTGAAGGCCCTGGCTGAATCAGGTTCTTTACTCACATAATTCAACATTCCTCCGAATTGTCCGCCATATTGAAGCGAGCCTGTCCCTCTTACCAGTTCTATTCTGTCAACTGCTTCAAGCGGAATATTGTAATGACTTGCAGGATAACCATACATATCAGAATTAGTAAGAATTCCATCCTTACGGATATTAAATTCCCAACCCCGATGCGGATCAAGACCACGTGCAGATATATTTATTTGGTTGCCGGTACCATCCATATCATAAACAAATACTCCCGGAATTTTGGCAAAAATTTGTCGGCC
>CAYHRC010000293.1:0-4034 GCA_964358565.1 uncultured Sphingobacterium sp.
CCGAATTTTTGAAAAAAACGTTTAATTCCTGAAGAATTTATTCCTGAACCGTATTTTGGTTTAGGGAGAAGGGTGAATGCTGAAATTTTTAATATATCTGCGATATCGTAAACACGCGTAATGGTAAGCTGGGTCTCTTCCCGTTCAATTTTGGAATATGCTGCCTGCGAAATACCGAGATCAAAAGCCATGGCCTCCTGGCTGATTCCTTTGCGTTGCCTCTGGTTGCGGATCTCTTCGCCTATTTTAAAATCTTTCATAGGATAATAATTTCAGAATAAATATAAGCAATGGTTCTAATTTATAACTTTTGGTTGTAGAAATAGTCCCTCTGGCCACAGACTTTAGACCTAATTCTTAATACTGAGTAGAATCCTAATTTTCATGCTATTAGTCCCATGTCTGATGAAGAACTGGATTTATTGCCTGGGGGGGTTGACCAATGTGCGGCTTCCATTGCTTTGACTGCTTCTGTAGGAGGACTGTTCGGCGGTGTAGGTGCCCTGGTAGGAGCAATTGCTGCTGCAACAGGCCCTAACTGTCTTTCCTGGTGGTAAAATTAAGGGGCCGGATAACGGCCCCTTTAACTCATCATGCTATGATACCCGGTAATAGCTCGGGATACATGATCATAGCGGGCAGCAGGCCTCCGGCACCTCCTCCCAGGTGGATACTGTAATCAATGCTTCCATGATTAAATTTTTTGCTTAAGATCAATAATACTGCCATGTAGCCTATAACCGTATATATATTCGGTATTGCGCCTAATAGCGGGATGGATAAAAGGCTATCATAAGGATGGAAGAGGAGATAACTGCACATACAGCCGAATATAGCACCGCTTGCCCCGGCGCTACTGTAACTGATATCTTTCCTGTGAATGAGAAGGGGCAGGAGATGTCCGCATAATAAGCTGCTGAAAAAAATAATTATTACGGGCGCTTTGCCCGAACCTGACGTTGACTCTTCCAGTCCTGAGCAGAAGATAAATAACATAAAAAGGTTAAGGAAAAGGTGCGGCAAACTGTTATGAACAAATCCTGAGGTAATTAGTCTGTAGTATTCTCTTTTTGTTAAAATACTGACAGGGTGAAGGATCAGCCGATAGAAAACTGCCTTGTTTTTTAAAGCGTAAAGGCTTACCAGGCTGGTTATTGTCAGGATAATGTACGTAATGTAAATACTATCTTCCTTAATCATATAGAAAAAACTATGAGGTTAACAATAACTGCAGGAAATAAATTACACCTGTACGTTATGGTTTTTCATTAGGCTATAAAGCAATTTTGTGATATCAAAATAATAATCATGCTTAATAGAATTGTTTTTAACCCGGTATTGCTGTTTATATTAAATGCCCTTGTTCTTCTGTTGCTGGTTTTAACCGCCGATCATTATATTCTGACGGTAGGGTTCTATTCAGCCGCACTCGCCAATTCAGGTCTGGATTTAAACCCGGATTTGCTCCATATAGATGAGCGCTTTAAAATACTTCTTTATACGGTATCTGTGCTGCTTTTGTTTCTTAAGTATACCCTGATAACCTTGCTGCTTTATACCGGTATTTATCTTAATGGTATGAGGGTTTCTTACTTTTCTGTTTTTAAAATAGTCTGCATATCTGAGATGATTTTTCTGGTTCCTGCAGTGATAAAAGTAATATGGTTCCTTCACTATCCCCCGGCAGGCATACAGGAATGGCAGTATTTTTACCCTCTTTCACTCCTTTCGATTTTCCGCGACCAGGATTTGTCCGGATTTGCTGTTTACCCCCTCCAGCTCCTTAATGTTTTTGAATTTATTTACGTCTTAACTCTCGGATATCTTTTGCGGAATCTGTTACGGTCTGAGAAGGACAATGCCTTGGAAATAGTCCTGGTTTCTTATCTGCCGGGCCTGTTTGTCTGGGCTTTGCTGGTTTCATATTATACTGTTATGATAAACCCGGCATAGCATTAAGCTAATTTAATGGTGCCTTATGAAATGGTTAAAGGTCAGACATGTCAAGAATTCATTTTTCCTCCAGCTGGATCAGCAGGACTGCGGCATTGCCTGTCTCTTGTCTGTGATGCAATATTTTCACATACCCGAAGAATACGAGATCCTCTGCGAGCGGGCAGATCTTAAAACCTGTGGAACATCCATGCTCGACCTTAAAAAATGTGCAGTACTTTCAGGTTTCAGGGCAGAGGGGTTTGAAATGGATATGGCTAACCTTCAGGCCATAAAGTCCCCGGCAATACTGCATGTAATCAACAGGGAAGGCCTGCCCCACTTTATAATCTGTTATCGCTATAATAAAGAAGATTCTTTCCTGATCGGCGATCCGGCATCCGGAGTTATGGAAGTAAAATCTGCCGCTCTTCTGGAATTATGGAAAAGCAGGTGCGCACTTATTTTAACACCTTTAAGCGGTACTGAACGTAATAAAGAAGTGTCTGGAAAATGGAAATGGTTGCTTTCCCTGGTGGCTTATGAAAAGTTTCTTCTGATACTTATAACCTTCCTGGGTATTCTGACAGCAATTATGGGCCTTAGCCTGGCAATTTATTTACAGGTATTTACAGACAGAATACTTCCGGCTAAAAATTATACTCACCTGGTAACAACACTGACAATAGTCATCCTTCTGTTTACAGCCAGATGTTTCGTTATCAGGTATCGCCAGCAGATCATCATCGCTATGATGAAGGATTTTAATACAAAGCTCACCCAGGCATTTTCCTGGCATCTTTTAAAGCTGCCATTGTCATATCTGCGCAGAAAGACCACAGGTGATATGGTGGTAAGGTTCAATGATACACAAAAAGTACAGATTGCGTTTTCAACAGCAGTTACATTAATACTGGTTGATCTGGTTATGCTTGTAGCGGTGACCGGTTTTGTGTTCTTCTATTCTGTTCCTGTGGCGCTGTTGATCATCCTTTTTATTTGCATAACCGCCTTATCCGGTTTTTTTAATTCATCAGCGCTTAAAACACAGCAACAGAAACTCACCTCCGACTTCTGCCATACGGACAATATGCTGATTGATATAATTAAGGATTTTCAGACAGTCCAGGAAAAAAATAAACCGGGATGTATCGCCGGTATGGAAGCGTCCGGATTCTTCAATTTTATAGCCTCTTCTGAAAAATTTTCAAACAGGATCAGAAACCTTTCCTTTAGGTATGATATGCTTGGTACGTTCTTTTTTTCTGTTATCCTGGTTTATACTTCCTGGCTGGTCATAGATTCCCAATATTCAAAAGGACAATTTCTTGCTTTAATAACCTTAATCTCGGGTATTTTTCCCGTAGTTCAACGCATCTGCATTACTGGTATGATACTAATGGATGGAGTTATTTCCCTGGAAAGGGTGTATAGTATGATTTTAGCTGCCTCCCGTAATACAACCAGTTAATCTTCCTGCGGGATTAAATCATTTAAGGAATACTGCTATGAAGGATTTTACTGAGAATCTGCTGCTTGCTCTGAACGATGAATTATATCAAATATCGCTTGGCGAGAATACGGTCAGAAATTTGGAAGCATCGGTACTTGCTTCACGAAAGGCATTGATTGAGCTAAGGGAATTCATTAGTACCTATAAGTTTAATGATCCGGAAGAAGAGATCAAATTCTTTAAGACCATTAAACCTGCTTTTTATAGCAAATTCATCTATTTTATTGACATTTATAACATTGAAACCAACCGGCCTGAATGCAGTGATGCTTCATTAAAAATGTATTACCGGGAAGAGCTTGCTTCAATCAAACGGTTTTTTGACCATAATCATTTATTCTATTATTACTATCGATCGGAAGCAGATTACCTGGATAATATTTACTTCACCAGGGGAATTTTTAATATACACGGACAATTGGATGATTTTGAACATAATGATGATTTCTCTACCAGTCATGATTATAAGTTATCTAAGATCATATCAAATGAACAGTTAAGAAAATACCTGACCGCTGAGATATTTCGCATCTCGCAGTTAAAGTTAACTGCACCGTTCCAGGAAGATGATACTGATCTGGAGTGGACA
>CAYHRC010000294.1:0-4020 GCA_964358565.1 uncultured Sphingobacterium sp.
TGCAGATCAGGGATTTTTTCTATGCTTAAGCCTGCAGCCTCCAATCCGGGGATGTATGGGTAATATGCGATATCTTTTAAGTAACTATAATTCTGCCGCATCACATACCGCCACACGGCATGATCTGCGGGCGTATAATGTTCATAGTGCTGCTCAACAATAAACTGCTTCAGATGATTAGGTAATTTTTTTACCTGGGGATTGTTAAAGTCATTAAAGGGGCTCATTCCTGGTTTTTTCTGAGAGTTCTAGTATATAAAGTTAAGGTTTTTTTTAAGGCCTTGTTTTATATATGCTGCCTTTTTTGCCAAAATGAACCTGTAAAAATTTGTATTTTTGATGCCAAGATGATTTTTAAGAAGCGAATTCTGCTTACCGGTGCAGCCGGATTTATTGGGAGCAACCTGACGCGCAGCCTGTTAGAGAGCGGTCAATACCGGGTTATTGGTTTGGACAATTTTGATAATTTTTACCCGCGGAAGCAAAAGGAAAAAAACATCGAACCTTTCATCGCTCATCCTGATTTCACATTTGTTGAGGCGGATATTCGTGATATGACAAGCCTGGCAGCCCTTGAAGATATTGATGTGATCATCCACCTCGCAGCAAAAGCAGGGGTTCGTCCGAGTATTCAGGATCCGGTACTTTGTCAGGATGTGAATGTTGGTGGTACCCAAAACCTGCTTGAGTTTTCAAGGCAGCGCGGTATCAGGCAGTTTATATTTGCTTCATCAAGCAGCGTATATGGCATTAATAAGAATGTGCCATGGCATGAAGAAGAAAAGCTGATGCCGATCAGCCCCTATGCTTCAACAAAGCTTTCGTGTGAAATGCTTGGCCATGTCTACCATCATCTGTACGGTATTCGTTTTTTGGCTCTTCGTTTTTTTACTGTTTATGGTCCGGCACAACGCCCTGACCTGGCTATTCACAAATTCTTTAAATCCATTTTGAACGGACAGCCAATCCCTGTTTTTGGGGATGGATCAACCAGTCGCGATTATACCTTTGTAGAAGATACCGTTAAAGGAATAGAGGCGGCTATAAATTATGACCGGACAGGCTTCGAGATAATTAATCTGGGAAACAACCGTACAGTCACTTTATCTGAGCTAATTACTGAAATTGAGAAGATCTGCGGCAAGACTGCTATTATTGACCGGCAGCCTGAACAGCCGGGAGATGTACCGCAAACTTACGCGGATATCAGCAAAGCGCAGAAACTATTGAACTACCATCCTGAAACCAATCTTGAATCAGGCCTGCTCAAGTTTTATGAGTGGTATCTAAAGAATCAGCAAGCTGCTACTTCATGAAATAACAGCTTGCGATAAGCTTTTTAATCCTGTTAATTAATTTTTGCCAGTTTGGGATAAGGTGTATTATATCCCTTGACGGAGTACCAAAGTATAAGGTTTAGAGTATCTTCATTCGCCTGGTCAAGCTCTTCGAGCGACATTTCCATTGATTTTTTAGCCCAGTATTTTTTCTTGCCTGATAATGCAGATAGTTTAGGATTCATTTCGTCCAAAGGAATCTGGTTTGGTAAGACAGTATACGGACTGAAATCTGGTTTATTGGTGAAACAATCTACCATCGGGGTGGCAATCATATCAAACTGACTCATTGGGGAGAGCCCCAGAATTAATTCGATAGTCCGTAATATACTATTTTGATTATAATGAGTACTTACTACCGCTCCTCTTTTGGTGTAGGGGCTGATGCAAAGTGCCACTGTGCGACGTCCATCTATGTGATCCAGACCCGCTTGTGGATCATCCTCAACTACAAAAATCGCGGTTTCCTTCCAGAATTTACTTTTACTGACCGCCTCCACAATCTGTCCCAATGCAAGGTCGTTATCGGCTACATGCGCTCTTGGTGTCGGGTAGCCCTCCCTTGTTCCTGTAGTATGGTCATTTGGCAGGAGCATGATCATGAAATTGGGTAATGAGTTTTTCTTTTCAAATTCCCTGAATTCTTTCAGGAACTCGCCGGCACGGTACACATCCGGTATGGAACTTGGAAAGCCCACAAAGGTCGGGCAGAGATAGGGTTCCAGGGTATGTAATTTGCTGGTCGCTTTGATCTTCACATTCCGGGTTCCATTTTTGTAGTCGTTATAGATCTGAGTCCAGCTTGCATTGCCTGGTTCTACCTGGGCCTTCACAAATTCGCCGTAATTCCGGAAGGTTAATCCGGCATCTAAGACCTTATCCCAGATAAAGCCTGATGAAGCGAATGCCATGGCATCATCACCTTCATATGGATAACTGCGAACAAAACCACCGAAGCTTTTCTCGAGATAGTCTGTAACATAGCCTTCATTGGTCCATTGATGCCCGTCGGCACTCAATACCCCGTTACAGTAGGTATTATCCAGTAAAACAAATTTTTCTGCAAGTGCATGATGATTTGGGGTGACCTTACGGCCGAACTGAGTAAGCGAACTGTCGCCTTTTCCCTGCGGTAAATCACCGAATAGCTGATCGTAAGTTCGGTTCTCTTTGATGATATAAAGTACATGTTTAAATGCTGATTTTTCACCCGGACGTGTAGGTACCGGAACGATCCGTTCATTGACACGTTCCAACCTGAGGGCCTGTGTTATTTTAGGCAGACGCATGGTCGTTGCTGCCCGGATCGTATATTCTCTCAGGTTTTCAGCATCCGGTACCGGAATAAAGGATACTGAGCCGGAATGGTCGTGGGAGTTTAGTCCATTATCTCTTAAGCCGGCCTGTCTGCTGCCGATTCCTTTGGTGTTTGCAACAATTAGCTTGCTGCCCTCGCGTGATAAAATAACAGAACCCGGGTACCACCCTGTTGGTATCAGTCCTTTCACTTTGCCATCGCTAAGGTCAATAACAGCAATGTGGTTATTGCCGCCATTCGCTACATATAATGTTTTACCATCAGGACTAACTGTCAATGAATTTGGGGCACTTCCAAAGGGAAGTTCTTCCATAGGTTTAGAGCTCAGATTCTTTATGACAGTATTTGATTTAGTGTCAATCACAGAAATGAGATCGCTGTTGGCATTGGCTACATAAAGCAGATCCTTTTCAGGAGATAGTGCCATTCCGCCAGGATGTAAATGAACATTGATTTCCTTGATCAGTTTTTGGTTGTCCAGGTCAAGCACCGAAACCGTTCCTGATGAGGCAATACCTGTTTTAGGGTCAACCACCACATCAGATCCGCCTGATGGCCCGGTTTTATCATTTACACCCGGCCTGCGGCCAGCCCAGTTAGTGACATAGGCTTTATTGTCATGAATAAGTACAGTGTACGGAGCCATTCCGACAGGAATCTGAGTCTCTAATTTTCCGGTCTTAAGATTAATCAGGCCAAGCGTATTATTCCGGCTTAATGCCACATAGATATAGCCTCTTTGATTATCGATTGCTAATCCTCCCGGGTAGGGCCCGCCTTTGTCGTTTGAATTGGGGCCCGGGATCGATATAGCATCATCCCACTCGAACTCACCATTTGCGGATGCTTTTGCTGAACGAATGAATCCTTTGGTATCGCTTGTCCATACCTTTTGATCATTTGCACTCCAGACAATTCCGTTGAAAGTATGGCCTCCACCAGGCAGTTTTAGTGTTTGAATGATTTGATGTTTTTCAGCATCCATGAAGACGATTGAGCTAATGTTTTTTACTGCCAGAATGGTCCCTGCCGAATTCAGGGCAAGATCAACAGGCCTGCCCGGAAAAATTTTTGTTTCGCCTGCCGGGTCGATGATCTGTGAAGTGGCAACGATATGAGTGCTGTCGTTCTGAAGTCCTACAGTCGCTTCTTTTGGAAATTTATCTCTTGTTTTTTCAAACAGATCGCTTATAGCCCAGGGTTGCTTGTTCAAACCACAACCCGCTAACCAAACCAAAGAAAGGATAATGAAGGCTAATGTGTAGCTCCGTCTGTTAAAGCTGATCAGTTGTCCTGATCTTAAATTATTTTTAAAAATAGATTTAATGATAGATGCTATTTTAGACTTCATATCTTTTTGCTTTA
>CAYHRC010000295.1:0-4014 GCA_964358565.1 uncultured Sphingobacterium sp.
AGCTGAGTCAATTATAATATCACTAATTAAAAACTATCTGTTATTGGTCTTGCCGATTGTTCTAAACTAAAAGTCAGGCTCCAATTTAAACCATAGCAATTATCTTATTTACCGGAATTTAATCTTTTAATTAAATCTACTTCATCCTGAAGGTAAGGTCTCCCGTCTTTTTTAAATATATCATGAAACCATTCTGCGGGCTCATCACCATCCGGCATGGGGGTGTCCCATGCATATTTGGTGTTTGATTTGCCAGAAACTAGTCCCCAGCTTATAGCACCAATATTTTCTTTTTTTAACATCGGCATAATGTTAGAGAACCTGCTGTTCCGGCTACGAGCCATATATTCCGTACAGATCATTGGACGGCCATGTGTTTTCAGTAAATTAATCACTCGCTGATGCCATGGTTTATCCTCATAATTGTGATAAGTTATGACATCAGAGTTAATCACCTGGAATTCATTCAGCTCCTCAAAATTCCACGCCCATAATCCTGCACTTAAAGGCTGATCCGGGTTAACATCACGGGCCCAGCTAAATATATTTTTAAGTAATGGGAGTGAAGAGAGTAATTTACCGGAGTTTCCCGGCTCATTATAGAGATCCCATAGTAAAATACGCTTATCGGATTTAAACCGGGTCATTACATCTTTCACATATTCTTCAAGCTCCGGAAATAAGGTAGGATCCTTATATGCCGGATCTCCCGGATCCTGAACCCAGCCTGAATTATGAATTCCGGTTTTTGGGACTGGCTGTATCCCTGGTTTCCCTGCTTTGTTCCAGCAGTCATCAAAGAATACCATGATAGTTGTGATCTTATGCTTGTCAGCAATGCTCAAATATTTGTCGACCCGTTGTTTAAATCCATTTGGATCCTGCTTCCAGGCCAGGCTGTGAAGGTATACCCGCATTGTGTTGAAGCCAATGCTTTGTGCCCAGCCTAGTTCCTTATCAATAGTTTCTTCATCAAAAGTGGCTTCCTGCCACATTTCAAGCTGATTGATAGCTGTGCTGGGCAGAAAATCCGCCCCGCTGATCCATTTGTATTGCTTATACCAGTTATTTGCTTTTTCTGCAGACCATACGTTTCCCGCAACTGTTTGTAGCTTAACACCTGTGGTACTTTGTGCGTTTAATCCGGAGGCATATAAAAATAAAATCAGGGCTAATATTTTAAATTTGAGTTTCATCAGAATATAATTGTTTTATTGGCAATCAAGCTTGCGTGCATCATTTTTTTGATAGAATCGATCATGATTTGATATTGTTTAGCAGGAGCATTACCGGGATATTCGATGGCTTCCATACAGAATTCAGTAATATACTCATAAAAGGGGGCTAATTTCAACTGAAAATTTATAAACCGAACTGGTTTTATATATATCTCCGGGCTTGAGTACGGTCGTTGGAAATGAAGCCTGATTTGGAGAATCCGGAAAATGTTGAGTTTCCATACAAAATGCTGTTCTGAAGTCATCTTTGGAGCCTCCCTTAAATGTGTTTTTACTTTGCATGAAATTACCACTGTAAAATTGCAGTCCTGGTTCCCGGGTGTAAACTTCCATCATAATTCCTGATTTATCCCCCCATATAGTTGCCGCCAGGTTCATTCTTCCATTCTTACCGGAATTTAAAACAAAATTATGATCATAACCTTTCCCATTTTTCAGTTGAGCATTATCTTTTTCGATCCCTGATCTAATGTTTACCGGCTTCCTGAAATCAAAGGGTGTTCCTTGTACAAGTTCGTGTTTACCAATTGGAATTAATGTGCTGTCAACAGGAGTAAAATAATCGGCATTTATCTGAACCACATGATCAAGTACCTGTCCGCTTCCCTCTCCATTGAGATTAAAAAAAGCATGATTAGTTAAATTAACTATAGTTGTTTTATCAGTTGTGGCTTCATAATCCATTATTAATTCATTGTCATCTGAAAGGGTATAAGTAACTTTCACATTCAAATTTCCAGGATATCCTTCTTCCATGTCCTTTGACAGATAGGTAAGTTCCAATGTATGATCATCCTTCTGCAGGGCGTTCCATATCACATCCTGAAATCCTTTCTTCCCTCCATGAAGTGTATTTACACCGTTATTTGTAAAGAGTGTATACTTTCTGTCATCCAGAGTGAATGTCCCTTTGGCAATACGATTTCCATATCTTCCGATCGTTGCACCAAAATATGGCTCAGTAGAAGCTTTGTATTGCCCAATATCAGAAAATCCAACCACAACATCAATTAAATTTCCGTTTTTATCTGGGACCATCAAACTAACCAGACGTCCGCCATAGTTAGTAAAATACGCCTCCGCTTTATTCTTATTCCTCAGAATATACAAATCGGTTTTTTTTTCATCAATGGTTTGTTCAAATGACTTTTTTGATAGTACATTAATCTGGTTTAAGCTGTCTGAAATATTTCTGTTCTGGGTATTTGTTGAATTGCAGGAGCCCAATGTTAGCAAACAAATACTTAACAGGAGCCACTTGTAATTAAATTTAAAATTCATACGATTTATGACCGATTTTTAATCCTAAAACTAGTTCTGAATATTGACAAAAACTTTTCAAACATTACTTCATCATTAAATGCCCCTACTGGTCAGTGTATTTAAATGGGATTAAATTTAACTGATTTTAAAACTGGTCTTTGACTAACACTCTTTTGATCCGTATGGATAAGAATGTATACATTATGCAATGCCCTGTCAGAAACTGATTTTATCGGTAATAAGGTATTTTTTTGCTGATTTAGCAGGGCACCGTTAGCAAGATCAGTTTTTCCAAGGATAGCTCCGGTCTCAGAGTCCAGGCGTAATTCCACAATGTAATTTGCGGCTTCTCCTTTAGAAAAACTTATTAGTTCCAGATTTTTAATGCCGGCCAGATCTATATTACTTAATCTGATCCATCCTTTGGTTGACGGATAGACCAGGAATCCTGATGCAGTTGAGTCTTTTAAGGAGATGCCGCTTCTTTCAGTTAACTCTCTGGCATCTATGATATTACTTCTAAGGTATATAGCGCCTGCTCCCGATAATGGTTTCATTCCTGCAGCACCCTGATCAGTATACACAGCATTCAGGTTTAAGGTCTTTTTTTCCTGGCCGGCATTTGCTTCAGGAATGATACTCCCTTCTGTAGGTAATGATGCTGTACTTACTGCCTTGTTTTCCAGAGACAGAACCCATTGGACGATCTTGCGGGCATCAGCTTCAGGCATAGTTGGATGTGCCGCCATAGGTACTTCACCCCAGACCCCTGCGCCACCTTTAATGATCTTTGCGGATAAATAGCTGATCGCTTGCGGATCTTTTTGATATTTTGCAGATACCTGATCATACGAAGGACCAACCGACTTAACACTCACCTGATGGCAAGCCTGGCAATCTGATTTAAGCATTAATGCCTGTCCGGCCATCATTTCATTCGCCTGCTGGTGACCAAGGGTTGTACCAGCCAAATCCGTTCCCTGAACATAACTATTAGAAACATAGATATTATTCCTGTTAATAGTAGAGCCTGGGTCAGTTACAATTACCTGGTAATCAATTGGTTTACCAGAGAAATAAAATGTGCGGTTACCTTTTAATGCGATACTAACCCGGGGTTGTGAATTGCCTGCGACAACAGGAATAACGCTGCTTTCGGAGTGCGCCTTCTGCTTGTCAATAACCTGGACACTTACCGGGTATTCACCTGCTTTGGTATAGGTGTATTCAAGCGATGGTTGCATAGTCGTTTTTTTAATGCCATTGCCAAGATCCCATATATAAGTCATTGCATCTTTATCAGGATCGCTAACATCAATTTTTGCATGCAGCTTATAGGGTAACATCCCGCTGGTATTGCTGATAATTAATTCTTTGATCTTCGGCGGTCGGTTGCCAGATATAAAATCGATTCTTAAAATCCCGGCATCCGGGTTCTTTGTAAACCATCCTTTGCCGTATTCCAGGATATAGATCCGCCCGTCGGGGCCAAGCTCCATATCGATAGGTGAAG
>CAYHRC010000296.1:0-1802 GCA_964358565.1 uncultured Sphingobacterium sp.
TTCATTAGAGAATTCTATATAACTTAAGTTATTTACTTTTTGTTAAGGTGGACAACCACCTTTTCTGATTAATTTGTTTTTTAAAGTCCCGCATGTGCGGGATTACACCTTTTTCTTCAATATTCCGGAGATGATCTTGTACTGAGTCAACAAAGCCTGGTAATTGAGACAGGTCTGAATTCCATAGCTCAGAGTTTGAGAGCGCGAGGAGTACCACCTCATCCGCATTATGATTTGACCAGAGACCGGAATAATATTCCGCCCATTCATCGTCTATCCGGTAGCGCTTGCCTGCGGATATTCCAAAATAAGCCTCGTCCATTTTATCGGCATTCATAAACCTTATGTATGCTGCAAACCCAAAGGCTATTTTTTGGGGAACGCCCGGAAAATTTTTATAATAGTATAACAGGACAGGTATCACACGCATTTGCAGTTTCAGGGTATAATTCATGCTGATGCTTAGCCACTGATGCCTGATAAGCGGGTTACGAAACCTGTCAAGAACTTTATTGGAAAACTCAAGCGCCTGTTCAGGAGCAACAGGGTATGGAATGGCGGGAGCCAGTTCATCCTGCATGAGGGCTGAAATAAATCCGGACATTTCCGGATCGTCCATAGCGTCACATACAGTCTCAAAGCCGGAAAGAAATGCTGCAGCACAGCTTAAAGTATGTGTCCCGTTGAGCAGGCGCAGTTTCAATTCCTTATGAACGCTTATGTCAGGAGTGATAATAAGACCAGGATCAATTTGTTCAAACGACAGGATCTTCCTGATTCGTTCATCACCTTCGATCGCCCATAGCCGGTACACTTCAGAAAAAATAAGCAGCTCATCGCGATATCCCAGTTGCTCCTCCAATTGCCCTAAGGTTTTTTCATCCGGCTTGCCCGGAACGATCCTGTCTACAAGTGTATTGCAGAAGGTATTGGTCCCGAGCCACTGCATAAATGCTGTGTCCATCTTGTTTTGTTCTGCCAGTTTAAATACGATGTCTTTAAGCTTTATGCCATTATCCGTGATCAGTTCAGTAGGGAGAATTACTAATCCCTTACTTTCATCACCCTTAAATGTTTTATACCGGTGATATAATACAGCAAGCAGCTTTCCCGGAAAGGATTTCGGAGGGACGGCCTTGATATCATCTTCACTTAACTGGATCCCTGTTTCAGTAGTATTTGAAATAATGATCTGCAGATCTGCCGATGCGGCCACATCAAGTATGGCGTTCCAATCAGTTTGTGCTGTAAGCACCCTGCTCACTGCAGAGCAAATTATGTTCTCTTCTATTTTCTGCCCATCTTCAATACCCCGTATTCCAATAGTATAAAGCGAATCCTGGTTTTTAAAATCATCAGTACTGCCTTTCTGTGTTGATTTCACAATCACAATTCGGCCGTTAAAGATACCCTGCCTGTTCGCCTTATCTATAAAAAAATCCGGCAATCCGCGCAAAAGCACACCGGTACCAAATTGAAGAACTTTTTCAGGAAGATCAAAGGTTCCAGTCTCAGGCAGGCTGAGTTTGTCAGAGGCTTTAATCTTATTTAAATTCTCTTTTCTCAATATCATATCATCATTTTGCTTAAACGCTCATCGGCTAACAGGTATATTCAAGGCTTGTTAAAATGCGGCAAGCTTTCCAATTGTTTAAAATTCTTATGACAAGGGTAATTAATGAGCGAAAACAATTTTACATAATATAAAAGGGGCATAAAACAAAAGGAGGATATATATCTATGCAATCGTTACCGGTAACGTTACCAAAACAGGAAAATTTCTTACATCTGCGATGTTCAGA
>CAYHRC010000296.1:1902-3993 GCA_964358565.1 uncultured Sphingobacterium sp.
CGTTACCGGTAACGTTACCAAAACAGGAAAATTTCTTACATCTGCGATGTTCAGACCATCGCTGCTTATATTAATTATTTAAATTAATCGTACCTTTAATGAAACCCGGGAAAATAGTATTAAATAAAGGATCCTCTTTAGAATTACCGGTATATTCGACCTAATTAAAACATTAAACCATCTATGGCGCATGCTGTCACGATAAAAGATATTGCAAAAATTTTGAACGTATCTGTCTCGACCGTATCAAGAGCATTAAGGGATACCTATGATGTTAATAAAGAGACAAAAGAAAAAATACTTGCCCTGGCGGCAGAGTTAAATTATAAACCCAATTTCAATGCCACTGGTTTAGCTCAGGGAAGCACTCATAATATTGGGGTCGTACTCCCTTTCATTACAAACTATTATTTTTCAACTGTTATGACCGGAATTCAGGAGATAGCATACAACAGCAACTATAATATCATTTTATATATTACCAATGACTCTTCTGAACGGGAATTGTCAATCATTCAAAATTTATCGCTTTCACGTTTAGATGGCTTATTGGTTTCGGTTTCTTCCAACTCAGATTCCTGCAGTCATTTTCAGGAAATAATTGATGAAGGAACACCAATAGTTTTCATTGACCGTGTTGCCAGTAATATTAATACGTCGAAAGTAATGCAGGACGATTATAATGGAGCATTTGAAGCTGTAGAACATTTGATTAAAAGCGGTTATACTAAAATCGCTCATATTGCAGGTCCGAAGGGATTAGACTTCACAGAAAAAAGGCTGAGTGGATACCTTGATGCATTAAAAAAATATAAGATAAGTACAAGGGAGGAATGGATCATTTATTCAGGATTTGACCAGGATTTCGGTGAAGCCGATACTTATCAGCTCCTGGAATGCGACCATCGACCTGATGCGATTTTCGCAGTGAATGACAGAAAGGCCATAGGCGCTATGCTCGCATTGAAAAAGAAAAATATCATAATTGGAAAAGAAATGGGGGTAATTGGCTTTACGGATGATCCTATCTGCACCCTTATTTCTCCTTCATTAACAACCATTGCAGAACCTGCTTTTAATATTGGAAAAACAGGTTGTGAACTGCTTTTAAAACACATTAGCAAGAAACATTTCCACCCGCAGGAAGTAATATTACCAGGAACCCTGATCGCCAGGGAGTCAACTATGCGAAATTAATGTCATGCTTTTCAATTTCAGGGTAGAATCTGATATTATCAAACATCCCGAAAGCTTTCGGGACGTTTTACTGAAGGGTAAAACAATGCATTTCCGGCAACACAGGGGCTTCTTTTGCTTTTTGTTTAACAGCTGCTTGGGGGAAAGGTATGGCTAGGCTCAGGCACAGGGCAAACGGGGATATATGTTCATTTTTAATACTAATGTATTATGAAGTAGGATACCCGCGCGGTGGCACGACAGAACGGCGGGCCTGGGTGTTTTGCCCTTGGCAGGGGAAGCTTCCCTGCCAAGGGCAGGCAGGGTTCTGTCTTGATGTTACTCAGTTTATTTTATTTTTTCAAAGGCCTTCGTGGTCTCCCTGCGGTCGGCATTGGTGCCTTTTAAATTGACCGTGTCAAAATCAGTAATATATGTCACTGGGATAACCTTTGGACTTGCGCCAGGGCCTATGCGTCTTGCTGTCTCCCGCTGGCGGGAGAATCAAAGAGGGTGGTTTTGTCCAATTTAAAGGATACAGCATCCAGCAACGAATGCTGAAAAAGCCACCACCGCCTTCGGCACCTCCGCAGGCGGTGGACAGGTATGGCTAAAGATCCTCCCCTCAAACCCTTCCGCCCTCTTTGCCGGGCAGGCAATTCGTTATTCACTTGATTTTGTTGTTTTTAGAGGTGTTCATGCTTTCGCCGCTGAAAATGCGGCTCAGGTTTGAAGGCCAAAAGAAAGATCCCGAAAGCTTTCGGGACCCCCTGAGGTAGCCGGCGCAAAGCAGCCGCACACAAAAAGCAAACACGGCTGGTTTTTACTGAAGGGTAAAAACAATGCCTTTGCCACCCGCAGGCTTTCATTTTGCTTTTTGTTTTACAGCTGCTTGGGTGAAAGGCATGGCGCCCA
>CAYHRC010000297.1:0-3978 GCA_964358565.1 uncultured Sphingobacterium sp.
ATCCGCAATATTGGCGCCCATCCAAATCTTATCCTTCTTTACCATAGATACAGAAAAGCTATCGAGCAGGCTGCTCAGTTGATCTTCGTCTCCTGATTTAATTACAGCGGAATGAGCTTCTGAAAAGGTAAAAGCCACAAGCAGCAGGAGAATGATTTTCTTCAAGAGACCCGTTCTTATAAATATTTAGTGATCTCTGGTGACATTGGCTGTACTTTCGACCGGAATCTATGGATCAGCTGACCATTTTCATCTATCAGAAACTTTTCGAAGTTCCACTTTATTTCTCCGGTAAAATCAGGATTTTCTGCTGTAGTAAGATATTTAAATAAAGGATTAATATCATCGCCTTTCACACTGCTTTTTTCTGCCAGAGGGAAAGTCACTCCATAATTCTTCTGGCAAAACTCCTTAATAGTCAGGTTTTCACCTGGTTCTTGTCCGCCGAAGTTATTTGCAGGAAAACCGATAACAACAAGTTTTCCTTTATAAGCATTGGCAAGCTTCTCCAGTTCTGCATATTGGGGTGTATTACCACATTTTGAAGCTGTATTTACAATCAGGATCTTTTTCCCCTTGTATTTTTTCAGATCAAGCTGCTTGCCATCGATATTTTGAACCTTAAAGGTATAGATGCTGGATGGTGCAGCGGTAATCAGGACGAGAATCAATAGTAATGTTTTCATAAATATAAATTTAGTGTATAAAATCTTAAATATTCAAAAAGAATATGTTGAGACATCAAAACTAACAATTATCTGACAATAAGGGCAGTATCTAGATTTTAAGAATTTTTCTACCTGTGAAGGATCTCTGTGACAGTCACAAACCATGAGAACAAACATTACAAATGTACTTCCCGGGCATCCGCGTTGCAAACGCGGACGATTAGAGATTGTATCGACCTTCTAAATCAACTCCATTTCAACCAAACCTTTTTGATCTGCATAGTCTCTTGCACTGCTGAACAAATAATCTTCCGGATCTGCAACAATCATAGTCCGAACCGGATTATCATGTATGTAAGCAAGTTTTTGCATCATATCAATACCATACATATCAATTGCATGATTATCATCCTTCCAGATTTTATAGTTTTCGGCTCTTCCTGTTTTTCGGGCTTCAAAACCAAATTTGTCAAGCAACCACTCCCGACGGCTTTCCGGTTCATTTAATATTGCTTCGGCTAATTTTTTGGATGTAAACTTTTTGAAATCCCGTAAAAAATCAGACATGCGGTGCGGCTCTTCACATCGTGCTAACAGATGCAAATGGTTGGTCATTAAAACCCAGCCGTTTACTTTTAACCCTTTGGCTTTAATGCAATAATTCAAAGAATCTGCAATTATCTGTTTATAATGAGTGCGGGTGAACAGATCTATCCACTCAACAATGGTGCATGTTATAAAATAGGTTTGATGCTGATCTATTATAAAATATCTGTCGCCGGACATGACTGTTTTTAAATTCTATAATAAATGTACATTAAAAATACAGGCAATGCTATCGTCCTCGTTTGTAACGAGGATGGGGGAGAGTGGCGATTCTATCGCCTTCTAACATTAAAAATGTACTTCTCCGGCACGATTAGAGCTTCGTCACCGGGCATAATTTAAACATAGTGTTACCTGTTGTTTTTATTTATAATTCACTATTTCATATAAAACACATTCCTGAAGTCGTTCGTCACCTATAAGTTTAGGATGTTGAAAAACCTTGACTTTCTTCATTCCAATGTTTTTCATTATTCGTTCGGACTGTATGTTGATTTGTGGGGCTATAGCACTTATCTTTTCAATTGCGAGATGCTGGAATGCATACTCTAAACATTCTTTAGCTCCTTCAGTCGCCAAACCCTTGTTCCATTCATTTGCTTTTAGCCTCCAACCAATGTCAATACAAGGAGTGAAATCAGCGTCAAAGGTTTGTTCAGAAAGTCCTATAAAACCTATAAACTCATTATTCTCAAGTTTGTCTACTGCAAAATAACAATAACCTTTTTCATTGAATTGCTTGCGCATTCTCTCAATGAATTCGATTGTTTGTTTTTCTGATTGGCGACTTGGAAAAAACTCCATAACTTTTGCGTCAGAATTTATGTCAGTCATCGTTTTCAGGTCTCTGGTCAGCCAATTTCTAAAACCCAATCTGTCAGATTTAAATAAGTAATTGTATATAGTCATTAGTGGTTGGTAGGGCTATTAGTAGGCTTGTAAAATAACAGATAACACCAGGCTTGCTGTCAGTGGCGGACTTTGAAACCGCGTCCTGTCCCACTTGACCAAACTTTGAACGGTATAAACGAATGTAATCGTTTATACACGAAGTATTTAACAAATAATAAGTTTTGCGCTTTAGATTTTCTTTAAAAAAAAGCCCCACCATTTTCCGGCAGGGCTCAAATTCTCATATCTCAAATCTGTTATCTCATATCTCTACTAAGAGCATCCCCCCTGGGTACCACAGTTCAAACACTTATAGCATGTACCTGATCTGACCATGATATGGCCGCAATTACCACAAGCGGGAGCATCCGACTGGCCGCCACCAGATATATCCAATACAGGCTTTAATTTCATGGAGGAAGTACCTGCTGCCTTTGGCACTTCAGCAAAAGTATTGCTGGTATCCGTATTTACATCTTCATCCGGCATTTGCGGATTTCCCAAAACAGCCTTTTGTTCTGTTAATACATGCACCAGGTCTGTCCGGTGAAGGTATTCGTAACCCAGCAACCTGAAAATGTAGTCAATGATAGAGGTTGCACTTTTTATATTATCATGTCCGCTGACCATCCCGGAAGGCTCAAAGCGGGTGAATGTAAATTTATCCACGAATTCTTCAAGAGGAACACCATATTGGAGTCCAACCGAAACTGCGATAGCAAAGCAGTTCATCAGGGAGCGGAAAGTTGCACCTTCTTTATGCATATCCACGAAGATCTCACCCAGAGTTCCATCCTCATACTCTCCTGTACGTACGAAAACCGTTTGTCCGCCTACGGCAGCCTTCTGAGTAAAACCACCGCGTTTACCCGGCAGGTTCTTACGCTCTACAACAGATGAAAGCTGGCGTTTGAACGTGGTATCGGTAGAACGTTCCAGAATAGCACGTGCTGCTTCCAGTACCTGATCAGCAGTCAGATCACTTAGTTTTACGTTAGCTGCCTGTCCGAGAACTTCCTCCACGCTGTCCAACTTATCTTCCTTACTGTCTGATGATTTAGTAGATAATGGCTGAGACAATTTACAACCATCACGGTAAAGTGCATTTGCTTTTAATGCCAGTTTCCAGGATAATTCATAACAATCCTTGATCTCATCAACTGTAGCCTCATTTGGCAGATTGATCGTTTTTGAGATGGCGCCTGAAAGGAAGGGCTGTGCTGCGGCCATCATTTTAATGTGTCCGTGTGCATGAATATAGCGCACCCCCTTCTGACCGCATTTATTAGCACAATCAAAAATCGGATAATGCTCTTCCTTCAGATAAGGAGCTCCTTCTACCGTCATTGTTCCGCAGATAAACTCATTTGCTTCTGCTATCTGTTGTCTGTTAAACCCGATAGCGCGCAATAAATTAAAATCAGATGATGAATATTGCTCAGATTTGAAGCCTAAGCGGTTTAAACATTCTTCGCCAAGACTCCATTGGTTGAATACAAAGCCTATCTCGAAAGCAGCGAGCAGTGATTTATCTATTTTTTCCAGTTCATTCTGAGTAAAGCCCTTAGCTGCAAGACTGTCAAAATTAATGTGAGGGGCTCCCTGTAAAGTTGCCGCACCCTTAGCATAATTTACAATTGCTTCGATCTCATGTTCTTTATACCCCTGATTACGTAAAGCTGCTGGAACACCCTGGTTAATGATCTTAAAATAACCACCGCCGGATAACTTTTTAAACTTAACCAGCGCAAAATCAGGCTCTATACCTGTTGTATCACAATCAATTACCAAACATATAGTTCATGTTGGAGCA
>CAYHRC010000298.1:0-3970 GCA_964358565.1 uncultured Sphingobacterium sp.
TGTATTGAATAAAAGGTCCTGTATGTCCCTGAAAATCAATTGATTCATTGGGATCAAATAGCAGTCGCTTTTTAGGTTCAACCTTCAGAAGGAAAAATTTAAGCGCTCCAAGGCCAATCATATTATATAAGCTTTCCTTTTCGGATTCAGAAAAACCTTCAACCTTCCCCAATTCTTCAGTTCGCTGCTGTGCTGTCAGGATCATTTCATCCATGATCTCATCGGCGTCTACAACCGTACCTTCTCTTGATTTCATTTTACCTGATGGCAGATCGACCATGCCATATGAAAGGTGGAACAGTCCTTTTGCCCACGTTTTGCCTAATTTCTGAAGAATAAGAAAGAGAACCTTGAAATGATAATCCTGCTCATTACCCACCACATAAATAGATTCATCCATTTTAAAATCGTCATATTTCAGCTGTGCAGTGCCTAAATCCTGTGTTATATACACTGATGTTCCGTCAGCCCGCAGCACCAGCTTCTGATCGAGTCCGTCTTCTGTGAGGTCAATCCAGACAGAACCATCCTCCTTTTTAAAAAAGACATTCTTGTCCAGGCCTTCCTGAATTGTGTTCTTGCCAAGCAGATAAGTATCAGATTCGTAATAGTACTTTTCAAAATCAACACCAAGTCTTTTATAGGTAACAGAAAAACCTGCATACACCCAGGCGTTCATCTTACTCCACAGATCTTTAACAGCCTTGTCTCCTGCTTCCCATTTGAGCAGCATCTCCTGGGCCTGCCGCATAATCGGGGCATTTTTTTTAGCTTCTTCTTCAGTCTGACCAGCACTAATTAATTCAGCGATCTGCTTTTTGTATTCCTGATCGAACCGCACATAATATTTACCTACCAGGTGATCACCCTTAAGCCCGCTGCTTTCAGGAGTTTCACCATTTCCAAACAATTCCCAGGCGAGCATTGACTTACAGATATGTATCCCACGGTCATTTACCAGGTTAACCTTGATCACTTCATATCCATCGGCAGTGAGGATCTCTGCAACTGAATAACCCAATAAATTATTGCGGATATGGCCCAGGTGTAGTGGTTTATTGGTATTTGGGGAAGAATATTCAACCATGACCCTTTTACCGTTCGGCGCTGATTGCCCAAAGGAGGCCTCAGATACTTTGCTTAATAATTGTTCGATCCAATACTCATCAGTGATTGAGATGTTTAAAAAGCCTTTTATAACATTAAAACCTTCAACTTCCGGTACTGCTGTTCTAAGATATTCACCTATTTCAGCACCGGTTTGTTCGGGAGTTTTTTTTGAAAACTTTGTAAAGGGGAAAGTCACTGCAGTTACCTGCCCTTCAAATTCTTTACGTGTTTCCTGAATAACAATTTTATCAGCACTAATCTCTGTTTGATATAGTGCTGATAAAGCTTTTTGAATATTTTGTACAATGGTAGTTTCTATCGTCATCTTCTGGGGCAATGCAGCCGGCAAATTAGTGTTAATCGTTAATTAAAGAGTTGGTAGCACGTAATAAGATCTCAAAGGCATTCTCCGCCATCAGATTCTCTTTATCAAGGGTTGGGTTTACTTCAACCATCTCGAAACAGCAAACCTTTTCACTGGTCATCAGGCGGGCTACTAAATTACCAGCCTCCCTTTCGCTTATTCCGTTCGGAGCAGGTGTACCTGTACCTTTTGAAATAGAGGAATCCATCGAATCCACATCAAAGGATACATAGATCATATCACAATGATCCAGGTATTTCAGCGCGTTTATTGCGACGCGTTCAACTCCCCGTTTACGGATCTCAAGGGTGGAAAAATTCTTTACCTTATGTTTCTTAAGAAGATATTGTTCAGAGGGTTCATCTTCCCGCATAGCTATATATACCAGGTCGCTGTATTTGATCTTTGGAGCTATGTTGCCAACATTTTTTAGTTGATACCAGTAGTTTATAGTTTCCTGGTCAGGTTTATTGATCTTGGAATCAAGATTATCTTCATCCAAAACAATAGCCAGGGGCATACCGTGAAGATTACCGGAAGGAGTGGTATATGGAGAATGAATATCAGCATGAGCATCGATCCATATCACGCCAAGCCGTTTTTTTGGAAAAGCCTTACGGATGCCTGAAATAGTTCCCGCGGCGCAGCTGTGATCACCCGCTAATAAAATGGGAAATTCCTGGCTCTTCAATGTTTTAGACACTTCTTCAGCGATGCGTTCAACCATTGTCAGTACCCCTGAAATACGTTTAGCATACGGGCTACCCACTGATTCTAATAAAAGATGGTTTTCATTGGGTATCTCAATACTTTTATGCTTCTTAAAATACCTGCTGCCAAAATCGAGGGCTGCAATTTTAATCGCATCAATTCCAAGGCTGGCCCCGCGTGTACCTGCTCCTATTTCTGACCTGACCTCTATAATTCTTAGCTCGCGCATCCTGTATTAATCCGCATTATTGGCAGAGGCAGAGAGCGGAACACAATATTTACGCTCTACCCTATGTTCTATGCTATATGCTTTTTATATCTTTGCCAAAATTATAAAAAAATGCAGAGTTACGCGGAGTTTCTTGATTTAAGCGTTGGTTTCCCTCAGGAGGGCTTTGATATCATCGATGACGAATTATACTTTCATGATCTGAACCTCATGGAGATGATCGAAACCTATGGTTCTCCATTAAGGTTTACATACCTTCCAATCATCAGTAAGAAGATCCAGCAGGCTAAACTATTATTTCAGGCCGCCATCGTAAAAAACAATTACAGGGGTACATATAAATATTGTTACTGTACAAAAAGCTCCCATTTCAGGCATGTAGTTGAAGAGGCGCTCCGCAATGATATTCACCTTGAAACATCTTCAGCCTTTGATATGCCAATGATCGATGCGCTTGAAAAGAAAGGGGGTTTAAATAAAGATATCACTGTCATTTGCAACGGATTCAAAACGTTTCAGTACAAGCAGTACATTATTGATATGCTGCATGATGGATTTAAAAATATTATCCCTGTTCTTGACAATAAAGAGGAATTCAATATTTATGATGATGAACTCGATATCCCATGTGTTTTGGGGATGCGGATTGCTGCAGAGGAACAGCCTGATTCTCAATTCTATACATCCCGCTTAGGAATACGCATCGAAGATATTATTGATTTTTACAATCACAAGATTGCCCAGAACCCCAACTTTAAGGTCAAGTTGCTACATTTCTTTATTAATTCGGGTATTTCTGACACCCCTTATTATTGGAATGAGCTTGAAAAATACGTAACCCTTTATTGTAAATTCAAGAAAATAAATCCTGATCTCGATACACTCGATATTGGCGGGGGAATGCCTTTCAAAGATTCCCTGGTCTTTGATTTCGATTATGAGTATATGGTCAATGAAATTGTGAAGCGTATCAAAGAGATCTGTGCGGAACATGAGGTGATTGAACCGGATATTATTACCGAATTCGGGAAATATACAGTCGCTGAAGCATCCGGAATACTTTATAAGGTTCTGGGCCGGAAGCAACAGAATGACAGGGAAAAATGGCTGATGCTGGATGGCTCCTTCATAACCAACCTGCCAGATGTATGGGCATTGAATCAGAAATATATTCTGGCTCCTGTTAACAACTGGGATTCTGAATATGAACGTGTCAATTTAGGTGGTATCACCTGCGACGGTCAGGATTACTATAGCCAGGAAGCACATATGAATAACGTTTTCATGCCGAAAACACGGAAAGTGCAATATTTGGGTTTCTTTCATACCGGAGCTTACCAGGAAGTGCTGAGCGGATATGGAGGTATACACCATTGCCTGCTTCCTTCTCCAAAGCATGTTATCATTCGTCGTAACCGTGATGAAACATTCAACTTTGAAGTGTTTGGAGAAGAGCAGAACAGTAAGCAGGTATTGAAGATCCTGGGATATTAATATCGGATCGCTGAAAACGTTAGAGCAATGTGAAAAATATAAGCTCATGCAAGCCTGCCTGC
>CAYHRC010000299.1:0-3940 GCA_964358565.1 uncultured Sphingobacterium sp.
AACAACAACTTTCTGACCTGCTGCCACGTTATTCGCTCCGCAAACTATCTGAAGATCTTCTGCCCCGCCAACATCAACCCGTGTAACTTTTAAACGGTCGGCATTTGGATGCTGCTCACACTCTTTCACATAGCCGATAAGCAAACCTTCCAGCCCTCCCGCAACGGTCTGTACCTTATCAAGGCTTTCAACTTCGAGTCCGATATTAGTTAAAATAAGAGAGAGTTCCTCTGGTGCTTTATTTGTCTGAATGAATTGCTGCAGCCACTTATACGAGATCTTCATGTTCTAAAATGATAAACGACAAAGATAGAAAGAGATTTGAGATTTGAGACGAGAGATATGAGACAGGGCATCCTTAATCAGGCAATAATTCCTTCATCTGCAAAACTCAGGAAACCCTGATCGGTAATAATCAGGTGGTCTAAGACAGGTATGTCCAAAAATTGTCCGGCAGATCTGAGCTTTTGTGTCAGTTCAAGATCCGCATTACTGGGTTTTAAATTACCTGAAGGATGATTATGAGCTAAAATGACAGATGCCGCATGATTTTCGAGTGCGATATTGAAAATTATCTTCGGATCGGCTATTGTGCCGGCCTGCCCTCCTTTACTTACCAGGTGCCGGGAAGTGATTTTATTAGCGCGGTTCAACAGAAGTATCCAGAATTCTTCGTGATTGAGATCTTTAAACTGTGCTTCAATGGCCTTATAAACATCAATGCTTGTATGAATCTGGATCCTGTCTGCCGATACACTCTCCTTTCTCCGTCTTCCCAGTTCAAGAGCAGCTATAATACTGATTGCCTTAGCATCGCCGATCCCCTTAAATCTGGACAGCTCAGATACACTTAGTTTAGCCAGGTTATTGAGGTCCTTATTGCAACCATGGAGAATCCGTTTGCTCAGTTCAACAGCACTTTCATTCCGGTTGCCCGAACCAATCAGAATGGCGATCAGTTCAGCATCACTCAGGCTCCTTCTGCCCTGCAATGATAGCTTCTCCCTCGGACGATCCTCTTCTGCCCAGGTCTTGATGGTTATTTTTTGGTCATAGTTTCCCATAATTAAATCTAACAAAATGGCTGGAAAATAAAAAAGGGGCTCCGAAATAATCGGAGCCCCTTTTTTGAAATTTTATAATATTATTTCAATCCATTAACGAATTTAGTCAGTTTGGATTTATTATTTGATGCCTTGTTTTTGTGAATGATGTTCTTTTTAGCCAAACGGTCAAGCATAGAAATCACTTTCCCTAAAAGCGGAGTTGCTTCTGATTTTTCAGTTGTAGTACGCAATCTCTTGATCGCAGATCTGGTAGTTTTCGCCTGGTAGCGATTACGTAAGCGTTTTGCTGCGTTTGATCTTATTCTTTTTATCGATGATTTATGATTTGCCATTTCTTAAGCTAGTTTTTTCCGTCCTTCTTTTAAGGACTGCAAATATATGCCGATTATTTTAAAATCCAAAGCTTAATTCAAAAAAATCTGCAGGTTGATTTAATAGAAAAAAAAATCTCTCTTTTTTTTCACACCGACCGTTAACTCAATAATTTACCCTCCAGCTGATTGCCGGATATCGCTTTATTAAATTTATTGATGCGAAAAAACTGCTCCCTTATCCTCCTTGTGATCATAGCACTTACCTGCTCCTCCTGGGGATTTTATGCACATCAGCGTATCAACCGTCTTGCTGTTTTTACTCTGCCAATGGCTATGATCCGCTTTTATAAAAACAATATTGATTTTATAACAGAACATGCGGTTGATGCAGACAAACGGCGTTACGCAGACACAGCCGAAGCAGCAAAACATTTTATCGATGCCGACCGCTATGGCAAAAGACCATTTGACAACATCCCGCAAAAATGGGCGGATGCCAGGGCCAGATATTCAGAAAGAACGCTGAAGGAGAATGGTATTGTTCCCTGGCAAATAGAAAGAAGCTATTATTCGCTGGTCAAGGCCTTTCAGGAGCGTGATTCATCACGCATCCTGAGAGCATCTGCTGATCTTGGCCATTATGTTTCGGATGCACATGTTCCGCTGCATACTACTGAAAATTATAATGGCCAGCTCAGCGGACAGACAGGCATCCATGGTTTCTGGGAAAGCCGGCTGCCTGAATTATTTTCCGGAGAGTATGATTTTTTAGTTGGCCATGCTCAATATCTTGTCAATCCTTTAAAGGAAGCCTGGAAAATTGTTACTGATACCCATAATTACACTGATTCTGTGCTGCTTATCGAGGCCCGCTTAAGCAGGTCTTTTTCCTCAGATCGCAAATTTACCTACAGTCAAAGGAATGGCCGCATTGAGCGACAGTATTCAGAAGAATATTCACGCGCTTACCATCTGGCTATGAATGGGATGATTGAGAAACAAATGCGTTCTTCCATATTGAAAACCGGGAGTTACTGGTATTCAGCCTGGGTTGATGCCGGGCAACCTGTACTGAAAGATCTGATACAGACAAAGATGAGTGCTGAGGATAGCAGTGAACTGGACAGAAAAGAAAACTTATATAAACGCGGAAGGATAATTGGCAGAGAAGAGAACTAAAGTTCCTGCCCGCTCATTGTTCTTCTTGCTTTTATCGCTGCAAATACCGCCGGCATGATCGTCAGGATCATAATTACGATCATCACGTAGGTGAAATGTTCTTTGATCAGACGAATGTTTCCAAACAGAAAGCCTACACCAAGGAAACTAACTATCCAGAATACTCCGCCCACAACATTATAATAAGTGAACTGCACGGGATTCATTTTACCAACCCCGGCAACAAAGGGAGCAACAGTCCTGAAAATGGGCATAAACCGGCTTAATATTAACATATTACCGCCTTTTTTATGGAAATATTCATTGGTTTTTTCATAATATTCCACTTTAAGTATTTTATTACCGGGTTTAAAAACTTTCGGACCAAAATAGCTTCCTAAAGCGTAATTAAGGGTATTTCCTGTTATTGCAGCCAGGATCAATAGTGCACCCATCAGGTAAATGTCCAGGCCGGTATTTCCCTTTGCGATCAGGGTTCCTACGGCAAATAAAAGAGAGTCTCCGGGCAGGAAAGGTGTAACCACAAATCCTGTTTCTGCAAATATGACCAGAAAAATAATGAGATAAGTCCATGTACGGTAATCGCTCACCACCTTTACCAGGTGCTTATCAATATTCAGAATAAAATCGAGGATGATGCTTATTATTTCCAAAAGGTAAATTATAAATGAGGTAAAATGAAAGCTTAAAAGGCTGAACTTTAAAGAATATTTAATCAGCAGGCGGAACAGATAAACACCGTTTACAAGTTTGCCGCTTTTCTTCGTTTATCACGAATTAGTTCAATGACAGGCGGTAATACAGATAGAATGATGATCCCAAAGATTACGTAAGTAAAATTATCCTTAATAACAGGTAATCCCCCAAAAAAGTATCCGATGAATAAAAAAGATGTAACCCATAAAACTCCCCCTACCACATTATAGGATGCAAAGCGTAAATAAGTCATCGTACCTATTCCGGCAATAAAGGGTGCAAAAGTTCTCACGATAGGAATAAAGCGGGCATAGATGATCGTTTTACCGCCATATTTTTCATAAAAGGCTTGAGTTTTTTCAAGGTATTCCTTTTTGAGCCATTTATACTTGCCACTGAAGGCTTTTGGCCCGATATAGTTACCAATATGATAGTTAACAAGATCGCCAAGGACAGCTGCTATGATAAGCAGTAAGCACATCAGAAAAATACTAAGGCCGCTTTCCGGTTTAGCTATGATGGCTCCTGCAGCAAATAAGAGGGAGTCGCCCGGTAAAAAGGGAGTAACTACAAAACCTGTTTCTGCGAAAATGATAAAAAAAAGTATAAGATAGGTCCAGGTCTCGTACTCCTGAACAATGTCTATTAAATGCCTGTCGATATGAAGGATAAAATCGAGAATCT
>CAYHRC010000300.1:0-3862 GCA_964358565.1 uncultured Sphingobacterium sp.
AGAAGGTGGAACTGTACCTTTTATTGCCCGTTACCGGAAAGAAATGACCGGCAGCCTCGATGAGGTACAGGTGGCGGCCATCCGTGACAGGCTCCAACAGCTTAATGAACTCGACAAACGCAGGGAAGCGATTTTCAAATCTCTTACAGAACAAGGAAATTTAACTCCTGAACTTCAAGAGCAGCTGATAAAGGCTGAAACAATGCTGGAACTCGAAGATATTTATCTTCCTTTCAGGCCCAAACGTAAAACCAGGGCATCAGTTGCCCGGGAACAGGGCTTACAGCCCTTAGCAGATCTGATTATGACACAAAAGGCGATTGATCTGTCTTTACGAGCTTCAGAATATATAAATCCGGAAAAAGGTATTGTCGATATTGAAAGTGCCTTATCAGGAGCGAGAGACATTCTTGCGGAATATATGGCTGAACAGGCTGCATTACGGGCAGAAATGCGTGAGCTTTTTCTGCGAACAGGGAATTTTCTTTCCAAAGTTATTAAAGGCAAAGAGGAGACAGGTCAGAAATACAAAGACTATTTTAACTGGACGGAACCTGTTAAATCGGCTCCGTCTCACCGCATACTTGCTTTGAGGAGAGCTGAGAAGGAGATCATTCTGAGTCTCGATATTATTGTGCCGGAAGACGATGCTATTTCAATTCTGGATCGCATGTTTAGTAAGTATTCCAATGCATCAGGAGAACAAGTTCGTTTAGCGGCAGTTGATGCTTACAAACGTTTGATCAAACCTTCAATGGAAACCGAAGTCCGGTTACTGAGCAAAAAGAAGGCAGATATGGAAGCTATCAGGGTTTTTGCTGATAATGCGCGGCAATTATTGCTGGATGCACCGCTTGGACAAAAGCGGATCATAGCCATCGATCCCGGTTTTCGGACAGGTTGTAAGCTTGTAGTTCTTGATGAACAGGGACAGCTGCTGGAAAATACCACGATTTATCCACATAACGGACATGAAGGCGCAAGAGAAGCAGGCAAAACCATTCATTATTTAGTTGACAAATATAAAACAGAGGCTATTGCGATAGGCAATGGTACAGCCGGACGTGAAACGGAAACATTCGTTGCTGCACTTGAACTGCCAAATACTATAGCTGTAATGGTTAATGAGAGTGGTGCATCCATATATTCGGCTTCTGATGTGGCTCGTGAAGAGTTTCCTGACAAAGATATAACCGTTAGGGGTGCCGTTTCAATTGGCCGGCGTTTGATGGATCCTTTGGCGGAACTTGTCAAAATCGATCCAAAGTCGATAGGAGTTGGGCAGTATCAGCATGATGTTGATCAAAACCAGCTTCAAACATCACTTGATGATACTGTGATAAGCTGTGTAAATGCTATCGGTGTGGAACTTAATACTGCCTCCAAACAGATACTTTCATACATTTCGGGTCTTGGCCCCCAGCTTGCACAAAATATTGTGGAATACAGGAATAAAAATGGTGCTTTTAAAAGAAGGAACGATCTTAAAAAAATCCCGAGGCTGGGAGAAAAAGCATTTGAACAGGCAGCAGGCTTCCTGCGGATTAGAAATGCTGAACATCCCCTGGATAGCAGTGCAGTTCACCCTGAACGGTATTCCCTGGTTGAGCAAATGGCCAGGGACCTGGATTGTAAACTTGAAGATCTGATGAAAGAAGACCGGCTGCGTAAACAGATCAAACTCCAGAATTATGTAAGTGATACGGTAGGCCTGCCAACTCTGAATGATATTCTGAATGAACTTGCAAAACCCGGTCGTGATCCCCGTGAACAATTTGAGGCATTTAGCTTTTCTGAAGGGATCAATGCGATAACTGATCTACATGCTGGCATGAAGTTGCCTGGTATTATTACGAATATTACTGCTTTTGGGGCCTTTGTAGATATTGGTGTCCACCAGGATGGGCTGGTTCACTTAAGCCAGTTATCTAACAGGTTTATAAAAGATCCGAATGAAGTAGTGAAGGTAAGTCAAAAGGTAATGGTAACTGTAACAGAGCTGGATATTGCCCGTAAGCGGATAGCGCTTTCTATGAAATCGGATGAGAAATCAGAGATCAGGCCCAAAAGTAAAAAGCCTGATGAAAATAAAATTAAGAAGGTTGTCAAAAGTCAGCCACAGCCTGAAACCGATATAGCAATTAAACTGGCCGCATTAAAGAATAAATTTTCATGACAGATATAGCCATATCTTTGATCCTAAATGAATAAGGAACAAAATTTCGATGCCGTTATTATAGGTGGGGGTGCCTGCGGATTGATGTGTGCTGTGCAGGCGGGCTTTTTGGGTAAAAGGACAATTATTCTCGAGAAGAATGAAAAGGTTGGCGCTAAGATCCTCATCTCAGGTGGCGGACGATGCAATTATACCAACTTATATTCAAGTGAAGCGAATTTCATATCAGGGAATCCTCATTTCTGTAAATCTGCATTGTCGCAGTTTACCGTTGATGATACAATCAGCTTTTTTGAAACTTATGGTATCCGGGGCAAAGAAAAGACCCTCGGACAGCTATTTCCGGAAAGTAATAATGCCAAAGATATAGTCAGGGTTTTTGAGGAGCTTTGCGCTGACCTTGGTCAGGAGATTATTTGCAGGGCAGATGTTAAGGCCATATCAAGAACCGCTGAGGGATATTTCTGCATCACGTTTGAGCATGGAAACAAAACAAAGCAACTGACAGTTCCTAAAGTTTTGATAGCTTCCGGTGGCTTACCGATTGCTAAAATGGGAGCGTCAGATTTTGGCTTGAAAGTGGCGCGTCAGTTTGGTTTAAAAGTCACAGAAACCGCTCCCGCTTTAGTTCCCCTGACAATTACCGGTAAAGATGCTGACTGGTATGCGCAGCTGGCAGGGAATTCTATATTTTGCCGGGTTTCCAATGCCAGGATCAGCTTTGAAGAGAATATTTTGTTCACTCACTGGGGATTGAGCGGTCCAGCTATTTTGCAAATATCATCTTACTGGCGTCCCGGCGAGCATATCAGTATCGATCTGCTTCCTCATAACAATATCACTGAAATAATCCATAAGGAGAAACAGCTCAATGGACGAAAGACCCTCTCAGGACTTCTCTCCGATTTCTTTACCAAAAAATTTGCTGATGCACTTGCTAAGTTTCTGCCTGTTGATAAAAATCTGGCGTCTTTAACAAAGGAAGATGTTCAAAAAATAAATGCTCTTATTCACAATTTTGATGTTAAACCTGCAGGTGATAAGGGTTATGATAAGGCGGAGGTAATGAGAGGGGGCGTAGCTACTGAGGAGCTTTCTTCGAAAACACTTGAGGCGAAAAAAGTTCCCGGCCTTTTCTTTGGAGGCGAATGCGTAGATGTAACCGGCTGGTTAGGTGGCTATAATTTTCAATGGGCCTGGGCCAGTGGTTTTGTTGTGGCTCAACAATTATAAATTACAGTTTGATAAATTAGTATGTATGAAGAGGGAACATGTCAGAATGATAATTAGGGGTCATTTGCAGATTTAAAAGCCTGATATTTTCCTAAATTAAGGATTAATAAAAAAAACTTCTATGTTAAAGATGGATCAGGCCGAAAGTGTTTGTTCCCAGGAGTATGTTTCCATGTTGGTTACTTCCCCGATTACGATCAGTGCCGGGTGAGTAACAACATGTTCTTTTGCCATGATTTCTAATTCTTTGACCAGGCCTTTCACAATCTTCATATGCGGCAATGAAGCATGTTGGATCAATGCCGCAGGTGTATTTCCCTTTTCGCAAACAATGGCTTCATTAACAATCTCCGGTAAATTTTTCATTCCCATATAAATCACAAGGGTTGTGTTGCTTTGCAGAGCAAGCCTGACATCTTTTGAAAGTGAACCATCTGTCTTTGTTCCCGTGAT
>CAYHRC010000301.1:0-3847 GCA_964358565.1 uncultured Sphingobacterium sp.
AAGATTTTTAAAGATGATTTCAAGGGGGTATATGTAGCGGGAAGCTTGAGTCCCCTGATCTGGGACTTTGATAATCTGGTGAATCATCCGGGCCTTCAGCTCAAAGATCCGGAGGGCGATGGAATTTATGAGGTTAACCTGGTATTGAATGAACAAAAGGAGCAAAAGCTGACTGCTGCTTCCTGGAAATTGTCAAAAGATATTTCTGCCTTTCCCCAATACACTTCAGGCTATCCATTGACCGATGCTCTATACAATTTAGCGCTGGAAGAGATGGAAAATGCCGTTGAACCTGACAGTACGCTCCGTACTGGTAAAGAATGGGCCGGCGTTTGGACACGGGATATCAGTTATAGTATTATTCTGTCTATGGCCACCTTACAGCCAAAAGTGGCCGAATATAGCTTGCTGCGGAAAGTTAAGAATAACCGCATCATTCAGGATACCGGAACCGGGGGATCGTACCCGCTTTCCAGTGACCGCATGATCTGGGCTGTGGCAGCATGGGAGGTCTATAAGACCACCGGCGACAAAAGCTGGCTTGATAAAGCCTACCGGATCATTCAAAACTCGGTGGAAGATGATTTGAAAAACCTGTATGACCCTGTAACCGGTTTGGTTAAGGGAGAATCTTCCTTTCTGGACTGGCGAGAACAGACCTATCCAAAATGGATGCAGCCTGCGGATATCTATGAATCAGAATGTTTAGGGACCAATGCGGTTCATTATCAAACCAATGTTGTTCTGGCCGAAATGGCCACACTGCTGAATGATCCGGAAGCCGCGAAAAAGTATGCGGCTCTTGCAAAAACCATTAAGAACGGCATCAATACGTATTTATGGATCCCCGAAAAAGGCTATTACGGACAATATTTATATGGCAGAACTCATAAAATTCTGTCGCAGAGGTCGGAAGCGCTGGGGGAGGCTCTTTGCGTGCTGTTCGGTATCGCCGACACTGAAAAGCGGAACAGTATTATTAATAACACTCCTGTCAGTAACTTCGGTATTCCCTGCATTTATCCGCAGATCCCCAATATGCCGCCTTATCATAACAATGCAGTATGGCCTTTTGTGCAGGCTTACTGGTCATTAGCCGCGGCAAAAGCAGGTAATGAAACAGGGCTGCCGCAAAGTATCAGCGCCATTTACCGCCCGGCAGCGCTGTTTCTGACAAATAAGGAAAACTTTGTAGCCAGCAACGGCGATTTTGCAGGTACCCAGATCAATTCCAGTAATATGCTGTGGAGCCTTGCCGGCAATATCAGTACGGTATACAAGGTTCTTTTTGGGATGGATTTCCAGGCAAACAGCTTGCTGTTTAAACCTTTTGTTCCTGAAGCACTTCAAGGCAAGCGTACTCTAAATAATTTTAAATATAGAAAAGCCATTCTGGACATTGAAATGGAGGGATATGGCAATAAAATTAAATCCATTACCATGGATGGAAAGCCACTGGCTAATGCGGAAATACCAGCGAATGTATCAGGCAAGCATGCTATCCGGATTTTGCTGGAAAATAATGAACTTGAAGAGGGCAAAGTTAACCTGGTAAAGGACTATACTTCTCCTGCAGAACCTGCTCTGATTTATTCTTCCAATACTATTTCCTGGGAAAGGGTTGCAGGGGCTGTCAAGTATAAAGTTTTCAGGAACGGAAAAGAAGTTTCCAGAACTTCAGATACCAAGATCACCCCGTCTGCGAGTGGTTTTGGAGAATACCAGGTGATCACTCTGGATAAAGAAAATGTGGAGTCCTTTGCCTCTGAGCCGATCCAGGTTTATCCGGAAGCTGCTGCCCACGTTATAGAACTGGAGAATATAGTACCCGCTTCAAATCTATCCTACAGGGGATTTTCAGGGAAGGGATTTATTGAGATCAGCAAGCAGGCAAATACAGCCCTGAAATTTGATGTTACCGTGCCGGAAGCAGGTCTTTATTCAATCGACTTTAAGTATGCTAATGGCCATGGCCCAACCAATACAGAAAACAAGTGTGCGATCAGAAGTTTATCGAACGGTACTTCCGCATTAGGCACCTGCGTATTTCCGCAAAGAGGAAAAGAAGAGTGGTCTAACTGGGGATTCAGTAATGCGGTTCAGGTTTCAATGAAAAAAGGTAAGCAAACACTTTCTCTTACATTTAAGCCGGAAAATGAAAATATGAACGGGGAAATTAATCAGGCCATGCTGGATTATGCCCGGGTAATTAAAATAGATTAGCCTCTGGTTAACCCTTAAATAAAATCACCCAAATAGATAATGAATTTTGGATTTAGAATATAATATATGAAAAAGTTTCAGCAGGTAGTTTTGTTGTTTTGCCTCTTTATATCGTTTAGTGCACAGGCGCAAAAAAAGCAACAGTCTAATCAGCAACTGGGTCAGTGCACTACCTACAAAGTTATGGGCAATCAGGTTGTATTTAATTGTGAAAACCATGCCAAAGTGCTGCTGGAATTTTGCAGCGGCCAGGTTGTGAAGGTTTGGGTAGATCCGACCGGAAAATTTGAACGGAAAAACGAATCTTTTGCCGTTGTTAATGAAAAGCTGGGCGAGCTAAAAATAAATGTCAATGATGAAGCCAGTGCCTATGAGATTTTTACCGGTCAGTTGAGGGTTAGAGTTAATAAAAGCCCGTTTTCGCTGCAAATTTTTGATAAGTACCAAAAGCTTTTATTAGGCGATTACCAGGACCGGGGCTTTGTGAAGGAGGATAAGCGTTTAGCTTCTTATAAATCACTGGGCACTGACGAACAGTTTTTCGGATTAGGAGAAAAAGGTGGTCCTTTAAACCGGCGGGGAAGGTCTTATAAGATGTGGAACAGCGATAATCCCTGTTATGGAGCTAACGAAGATCCCTTATATAAAAGTATTCCCTTTTTTATGAGCAGCAAACGCTATGGGATCTTCTTTGATAATACTTATAAAACGGAGTTTAAGTTTGGGAGTGAATCCAATGATTATTTCTCCTTTGAAGCGCCAGCAGGTGAAATGCTCTACTACTTCATTTTCGGCAACGACTATAAGGAAATTATCAGCCAGTACACGGAACTTACCGGTGCTCCGATTATGCCGCCTAAATGGGCTTTTGGATTTTCACAAAGCCGGGGCATGTACACGTACGAAACACAGGCGAGGAACATAGCTGCAGAATTTCGTCAGCGAAATATTCCCTGTGATATCATTTTTCAGGATATTGGCTGGGTTCAGCAATTACAGAGTTTTGAATGGAATAAAGACCGGTACAAAGATCCCCGCGGCATGTTAAAGCACCTCGATTCTTTGGGCTTCAAGATGATTGTATCGCAGGATCCGGTTATTTCTCAGAATGGTTATTTCGCCAATAAAGAACAGGTAGTTTCGAAACAGGTTAATGCTCAATGGAAAGAAGCGGATTCGCTCAAATATTTCACAACGGATTCCCGTACCGGCAATAGCTACGATATGCCCTGGCCATGGGGCGGTAATTGCGGAGTGGTTGATTTCACAAAACCAGGCGTAGCCGACTGGTGGGGCAAATACCAGCAGAAGCCTATTAGTGATGGTGTGCGTGGATTCTGGACCGATATGGGTGAGCCCGCCTGGACTAATGAGGATGCAAAGGATCGTTTGTTTATGAAACATCATTTAGGCATGCATGATGAAATTCACAATGTGTATGGATTAACATGGGATAAAGTCGTCACAGAGCAATTTGAAAAGCATAATCCCAATAAACGTATCTTTCAGATGACCAGGGCAGCCTATGCGGGCTTGCAGCGTTATACTTTCGGATGGTCGGGTGATTCGGGGAACGGAAACAATGTGCTGGAAGGCTGGGGGCAGCTGGCCAATCAAATCCCGG
>CAYHRC010000302.1:0-3819 GCA_964358565.1 uncultured Sphingobacterium sp.
AAGATCATCAGTTACACGCACATTCACCGCGTTCTGAGCGTCAACCGATGCTGTAGAAGTACCTGCAACATTCCCCACCAGGGGTCCGTTGAAACCGGATGCTGTCAAAATACCGGTGCTGGGCACAAAACTCAGCCTTGCATTACTGCTGGTTTTGAGCGGCAGATTACCTGATGCACTTAACACAAAGGTTGGATAAGCGGGAATGCTTGTCTGCAGATCATTGGTGATCCCTGAATTAACTGAATTAGTTGCATTTACAGCCGTGGAAGCTGAAGTGGCATTCCCGTTAAGAGGTCCGACAAAACCTTTTGCACTTAGCATCCCTGTAGAGGGTATAAAACTCAGCATTGTACTGCTAACATACGGAGCCAAAGGACCTGCATTGGCTTTTACAAACACAGGGAACACAGTAGCGGTTGTAACCTGATCATCAGTAATCCTCATATTCACAGTATTCTGTGCATCAACAGCAGATGTTGCAAGACCTGTAACGTCACCAACCAGCGGTCCGTTAAACCCTTTTGCAGTAAGTATCCCGGTAGCCGGCACATAAGTAAGATTTGAGTTGCTGGTATGCAAAGGCTGATTTCCAGGGCTGCCATTTACGAAAGCCGGGTAAGTGGTACCCGGCGTTGTTACATCATTGGTAACCGCTGAATTAACCGAATTGGTAGCAGTAGTTGCCGATGTTGATGTACTCGCATTACCGGTTAACGGGCCGCTGAAATTACCTGCAGTGATTGTACCGGTAACATTCAGTGAGTTAAAATTACCATTTCCTCCCAGAGATCCGGTGAGATATTCCCATCCGGTTACTTTTCTGACATACAAACCTACAGCAGGTTGCCTTGTCAGATAGATCAGCATCCCGTTAGGCGGGTTTAAGGCATTAATAGCAACAGTATCAGACATCCGCGGAAGCAAAAGCCCCTGGTTAGCACTTTCAAGTTCCAAAAGTGATGCAGGTGCAATGGTTGCACCATTTGTGCCGATCTTAATCTGTGCATCAGCAGACTTCAGCAGGAATACTGTAAAAAATACTGCAAACAGTAATCTGAACGGGAATGAAGGAGAGTAAAGGTGGCGCATATCAATCAGTTTAATTTTTATGTTTAAGGTTAAAATAAGTAAGAAGGCATCAGTGTATCCTTATCAAAAGGAATATGATACCTGAGTATAATTTCATGAGAGCCTTTTGCAAAGTTGTTCAGTCTTCCAAGGTTATAATCATAGGCATAACCCAGTCGCAATGTTGGAACGAGTCTGAAGTCGAGAAGACCAACCAGTGCACTATGACTGCGGTATGAAACTCCGCCTGACACTAATTCGCGGAAGAAAACATTTGCATTTACATCATAATTCAGCGGTATTCCCTTTACGCCCCTCAGCAGAAATGATGGCTTAAGTGTGAAGTTATCATTGAGGGTGATAAGGTATCCTGCATTGAGGTATAAATGAGCTTGCTGCTTGACATCATACTCGGATGTGGTGATGCTTGCTTCTCTTAGATGGCTTCTTACGAGGTTTGGGGTAGAGAAGCCTGCATAGAATTTTCTGGTATTATAAAAAATACCGGTTCCGATGTTAGCTGTCATTGTATTCAGGTCCTGCTGAAATGCGGGATCTCCCGGATCTGTTAGGGTAAGCTTACTGAAATCTGCTTTATAATCTAAAGCTCCAACCTGAAGTCCGAATGCAAGATTGGAGTTGTCACCCTCAATCTTATAAGAAAGTGAAGCCTGGGCACCAAACGTTTTTGATACCGAAATACGGTCATCGATAATTTTCAGGCCTACTCCCAGCTTGGTTTGGCCGATTGGCATATCACCTGAGATCAAGGCTGTTTGCGGGGAGTCTTTCATCCCGTTAAGCTGCTTCCTGAAAATACTTGTAAACTGGATGGATTGCTTAAATCCAGCATATGCGGGATTAATTTCAAGCGTATTGAACATATATTGTGAATACAGGGGCAGTTGCTGAGCATTAAGCGAAATACTTCCTGTAAAAACAGATACAATTAGTAAAATAATTCTCGTCTTTTTCATTTTCATTACCTGTTAATGATCAGGTATCCGCGTATGCCTTTTGCGCCATTGACGCTAATCAGATAATAATAAATTCCGTCGGGAAGTACGTCGCCTAAAAATCCGCCCATATTGCCAGTACCATCGAAGGTGTTCAGATAATCCAGGTTTTGGTAAACAAGAACCTGGTTCCGGCTATAAACTTCCAGGCGCACAACATCTGTGAACATACGCTTGACAATAATATAAGCATCGTTAAATCCGTCTCCATTGGGTGAAATTGCATCAGGGATGCTAATAGGAGTATTTTCATCAATATCCTTTTTCAGGACCGACTTTGTAAAATACTCTATTGGCTTAAGAACGCTTACATCCAGGCGGGTATCCATATAGGCATTGAAAACTACGGAGCGGGTAGTGAGCGTACCAGGAGTAACTGAAGGTGTGGGAGGGATAATATCCCATAAACCTGTAAGATTTGGATCATAACGGCTTATATATGATTCCGTACGGTTCCTGAAGTATTCGATTCCTTCTTCGGGCGAGTTATGCTGGAGGGTAAGAGTCATCTTTGCGGCCGGATCAGCTGTGGCAAGGGCCACTACCCAGGTTTTATTGACATATTCAGGGAAGTTCAGCTTTTTATATACATAATCCGCTACCCTGAGCTTTATGGTTTGAGTGCTGCCTGTGTATGAAACTGAAGCTGGTGTATAAGTACCGGGAGCAGTTCCTACCGGAAATACTAAGGCAGATGGAGTACCTGTAACTTTCCTTATGAGACTGCCTCCTGTGATCCCGCTTCCGGTAACAATAAAATCTGTGTGGCTATAACCAGTCAGCGTTCCGGTACCAGGACGTCCCACATTAACATCTACATTATTTAATATGAGGTGACCATTCCTGAAATCCAGGTTGTTATTTACATGCAGCATGCCGGTTTGAACCGTTACATTCTGAAGATTATCGAGTCTTAAGTTAGGAAAGCCATTATTCGGCTGGGGGCTGATGGTAACTATTTGCTGGGGAATTAACTTTAACCCCGAAAAGGTGAAAATTCCGCCAACTCCATCAATACCACTTGCACTTTCATCAGGCAAACGGTTTCCGTTTTCATTCTGCCAGACACTTGCATAAAAGTTAATCAGGGATGTATCATAGGATACCAGTGAGCCTGCATGAGAGATATCTGAAAAAATGTTCAGGTTTGAATTAGGATGAGCAGAAAGAGATGCTGTTGGAAAAATTTTAACCTGATTTACTGCCTGGGCAATTGTATAAACAGGGAAAAACATCAGGCAGGTTAGCAGAGCCTTGAAAGCCTGCACCGGAATCCGAATGAGTTTATTCAGTACCATGTTCAAAGCAGGGGCCGGATGAATGTTAAATCTCATGACCCTTGAACGGATGTATAATAAAAAATTTCTTTAAAGTGGAATTTCAATGGCGTCAGGATTATGTATTCACCTGATTCATAATAGTTTACGTAGAGCATGGTCTGAAAATTTATACAGGACTTAAACAGTGTATTTACGCAGCAAACGTGAATTAATAATTATGAAAACTTATTTCAAAATTTTTAAGTCACAGGTATTACGAACCAGACGCAAGAAAAGTTACGGAGAACGATGAGAAATACAAAAAAGTATAGCGAATAGAAGAAAAAAAGATTTAAAGGCGGGCATCAATGCCAGGGGTGTTGTATATAAATGGAGCATTTTTAGGATAGACAAATCAAACAATTTCATAAGAATATAATTGTTTTTTAAGTCCCGCATGTGCGGGATTGCAT
>CAYHRC010000303.1:0-3818 GCA_964358565.1 uncultured Sphingobacterium sp.
CCTTAAAATGGAATCTGTTAGTATACTTTTAGTTAACTTATTAATGCTTGCTGTCATTCCTGCCCTGGGAGAGGAATTTGTTTTCCGGGGATGTTTACAGAAAATTTTTGCTCGTTGGACGGGAAACCACCATGTAGCGATCTGGATTACTGCCATTATTTTTAGTGCGATACACTTCCAGTTTTATGGATTTATTCCGCGCATGCTTTTAGGAGCTATTTTTGGATATCTTCTTGTCTGGAGCGGTAGTCTATGGCTCCCTATTCTCGCGCACTTTATGAATAATGCCATGGCAGTGATCACAGCATATGTGTATCAGAGAAAAGGGATCTCACTCGACAAACTTGATCAGCCAGATCCTTCATCAGCATATGTATATGTTCTTAGTTTTGCTTTTTTTATAGCATTGCTTTGGATCTTTTACAGGCAGTCATTAAAACAGGAATTTATAGCAGGACGAACTGATGGAAGCCGATTGGATTAAAATATACACATCTTCTGATTTTTTTAAGTCCGAACTGGTTCGTCAGGTTTTAATCGATCATGAAATAGAAACTATTATTTTAAATAAACAGGGCTTTCCTTACCGGATAGGTGAGGTAGAATTATATATTCACCAGAATAATTTTCAAAAGGCGCTTCAGATCATCATAGAAAATGAATTATAAATGAAAACAAGAGCGATAACAGGTTTTTTCTTTGTAGGCGTAATGCTCGCTTCTGTACTTTTAGGTGCCTATGCCTTTACGCTTTTCTTTCTGATACTGAGCCTGTTATGTACTGACGAATTTTACCGGCTGGTCATTAAAGACGATGTAAAGCCTCAAAAGCGATGGGGTCTTGCCCTTGCAATTAGTATTTACCTCCCACTAAGCCTGCATTTTTTTAAGGGCGAGCCCCTGGTGTATCTGCTTATCTCTGTACCACTGGTTGTTTTGGTCATTGTTGCCGAGCTTTACCGGAAGCATGAAAACCCGTTCCACAATATTGCCTATACCCTGTTTGGCGTATTGTTCGCAACTGTGCCGTTTTGCTTTTTTTATGCATTGGCATTTACTGACGGCATGTATTCCAGCCATTATCCACTGGCCTTTCTTATACTGTTATGGGCGAGTGATACAGGGGCGTATATATTTGGGATCAATATTGGAAAACACAAATTATTTGAAAGGCACTCACCAAAGAAGACCTGGGAAGGATTTATCGGAGGAATGTTGTGCAGTTTTCTTGCGGCATTTGTTCTTAGCAGGTATTTCAATGAGCTTCCGCTTTTAGAATGGCTGGGAATGGCTGCAATCATTGTTATAGCCGGAACGTTCGGAGATCTTTCTGAATCCATGCTGAAAAGGAGCCTTTCAACTAAAGATTCAGGTTCATTACTGCCTGGTCATGGGGGTTTGCTTGATCGCTTTGACGGATTATTGCTTGCCGCACCCCTGGTGTTCGTATATTTGCAGTTCGTTAGCGCATTTTGAGCTTTTCCTTGTATTAATACCCGGCCTTAATCCGGACAGGAATTCTGGAATGATTTTTATTATTTATTCGGGAGAACTGAGCAAAAGGATGAAAGAACAAATTAATTCACAACCCGAGACTAAGCAGGATGATATTAAACCCGATCGTTCATTGTTGTATATGGGCCTGGGTTTGGGTTTTGTTATCCTGGTGATGGGATATCTTGCTTTTTTTGTAGACGATATTCATGGACTGTTTTCAAAGAAAGAAAATGTGGTTGTCCTTGTCGATGATAATAATTCGGATGTGCTAAGTGAAAACTCCAGCATGACTGATGCGGAGATCCGGAGCTCCCTGATTAAATTCATCCAGGCTTTTTATACAGATCAGAAAAAAGGATATTTTGATCCTCCGAGCTACTTTTCACCTATAACCGAAACCTATTATAACTATCACAATCTTACCTACCAGCGCTTAAAAGACGTGCATTATAAGCGGCTTTCTGATATGCAGAACTTAGATCTCAATTGGATCGTGTCATCACTTGATTTTGACAGGAACGGCAATACACTGGTTGCAAGCTATTGGGCCAGGGTTAATTATGTTAAGCCATCATTTAAAAAAGAGATATCCTCAGATGTGAAATATGAAATGGCTATTAATGAGGAGGGGAAAATTATTGCTTTACGTGAGCTCGAGGTCAAGAATTATATGTCTTATGATATTATTCCTGAACAGGATACTCTGGCAGGGGAGGAAACGGGTTACGCAGGACCAGTCTCCGAACCGGTGGCAGCACCACCTGTAGCTGATGCTCCTAATTCAGAAGCGCGTTACGAAGGAAGATTATTCGACCTTGGAACGGTACAAGTTGCGCCCGAATATCCGGGCGGACAGAAAGCGCTGGCAAAATACCTGGGATCGCAACTTAGATACCCGGTACTTGCTCGCGAAAACAACATTCAGGGTAAAGTCTATATTGGTTTTATAGTAGAGAAAAATGGCAGCCTGACCGATTTTAAGATCATTAAAGGGATTGGCGGTGGTTGTGATGAAGAAGCTATCCGGGTTTTGAAATCAAGTCCGCCATGGAAACCAGGTATGGTTGATGGAAAACCTGTCAGAACATCTTATACCCAGCCTATAATTTATCAGCTTGCAAATTAACCTCTTGAGGAAGGGCAATTTCCTGAAGCATTTCAATAGCGGTATCAAGACTTTGCACATGTTCAATGGCCAGCCTTAAAGTGCTTTTCACTTCTTTCAGGTTACAGATACGCGGATGAGCCTGTACAAATTGTAATACCCTGCCAAATTGTTCCGTTTCATAATAAGAAGATTGCTGATTACTGATAAAATAGCCCCTAAGTATGCCTTTCTTTAAAGTGATCTTTTCAAAACCTATTATTTTACCGAGCCATTGAAGGCGCCAGGTATTTATTAATTCGGTTACCTGATGTGGAACCGGACCAAAACGATCGGCCAATTTTTGTCTGAATTCATCCAGCATCAGTTCATTCTCAATGTTAGAAAGCTCTGTATATAAATTATAGCGCTCGGCAATATTGGTTACATACTCATCCGGGATCATCACTTCCAGATCGGTATCCACATGTGTGAATGAAATGAAAGGCCGCGGCTTCTCATCGCTGAAAAGATTTTTAAATTCTTCATCTTTAAGTTCCTGTATCGCTTCATCCAGGATCTTATGATACATTTCAAAGCCGATCTCCGCAATAAAGCCGCTTTGTTCAGCGCCCAGCAAGTTTCCGCTGCCGCGGATGTCCAGGTCGCGCATAGCTACATTAAAACCGCTGCCGAGGTCTGAAAATTCTTCAATTGCGCTTAGTCGCTTACGTGCCTCATTAGTAAGGGTGGAAAGTGGAGGACTTAACAGGTAGCAGAATGCTTTTTTATTAGAACGGCCCACCCGTCCGCGCATTTGGTGAAGATCGCTGAGCCCAAACATATGAGCATGATTGATCAGAATAGTATTTGCATTTGCAATATCGAGTCCCGCTTCGATAATAGTTGTAGCAACCAGAACGTCGTAATCACCGTCGACAAACTTCATCATCACATCTTCCAGGGCGTCACCCTCCAGCTGTCCATGTGCAATTCCAATCCTGGCTTTTGGAACAAGCCGGTTGATCAGGCCCCCAAGCTGCATCAGGTCCTGCACCCGGTTATGTATAAAAAAAACCTGTCCGCCTCTGTCAATTTCATATTCAACCGCTTCCTTGATCAGCTTCTCATTGAAAACATGGAGTTCTGTTACCACGGGCTGCCGGTTGGGAGGCGGGGTACTGATGATACTCAAATCCCTTGCACCCATTAATGAAAAATGTAATGTGCGGGGAATT
>CAYHRC010000304.1:0-1351 GCA_964358565.1 uncultured Sphingobacterium sp.
AGATTGGCGGCAATGGTGCAACTCTTTCAGGAGGCCAAAAACAGAGGATCGCAATAGCACGTGCTTTATACAGAGAGCCTGAAATACTCATTATGGATGAAGCAAGTTCCGCACTCGATCCCATTTCTGAAAAGTTTGTGCAGGATACCATTGATCATTTTCTATCCCTGAAAAAGACGGTCATTATTATTTCTCACCGCTTGAGTACCATCCAAAGGGCCGGTAAAATTATTGTTTTAAAAAATGGCAGTGTTGCTGAAGAAGGGACACATTCAGAACTGCTCAGGAAGCAGGGTGAATACTATCAGTTATGGGCCCAGCAAATGCCGCTTGATTTTCCGGCTATATCTGTTTAATAATTTTAATAATGGATAGAATTAATATCAGAGAATATGAAATTACTTGAACAGATTGAACGTATTAACCGCCTGCATGAACTTATCAGGTTCCGGAGAACTGGCACGCCGCAGGAATTGGCAAAGCGGCTGAACCTATCAACATCTATGGTTTATAAACTGATGGAAGAGCTAAAGATGAGGGAGGCCCCCATAGAATATTCAAGGCAACTTGGGACTTATTATTACACAAGTGCATTTCAGATGAAAATTTATATGGATTTCCGGCCCCTTGGAGAGGAAGAAGAAAGGAGTTTTGCTGGCGGGGCTCATACTTATAAACATGATAAAACTTTGAAAATATTTCACCACTTTAATTTTTAATCTGTTTATCAGTTACTTAGATCTTTTAAAATTAGGTAGTTGAGTATTATCTGCTAGTGTTTACAACTTATAATTAAAATTATGAAAGCAAAAAACATCATTATGAAAAAGAATATCTATCTCTATTGGGTGATTCTGGCACTAATAGTTCTTATTGCTTTAATTATTTACTGGCCAGACATCGCAAGGGGATTTCAGAATGAATACCATTCTGTCCCTAAATAAATCATCCAAATGCATGACCTGATGGTCATCCTCAAAACCTGGAATTGATATGACTAATCCTGATTAAAAAATCATGTGCTGAATTGACTTATTCTAATTCCAGAGAATCGCTTTTCTTCTAAAAAACCTTAATTAGTTCCAGTACTGATATATCAGCCGGACAGCTTTGCTGCTGTATTCGTAGGTTATGGGCGGACTTAGAAAGGTTATCTGTTTATACAAAAACTGATTTCAAAAACCTTTCGCTAAGTGGATGCATACACTATCGGAATATTTTCACCACTATAGTTTTTTTATACTGAGGATCAGTTACTTAGTCTATCGCGATAATATGCTGTACGGCAGAAGGCAGAAACCGAAAAGCCTGAATAGAGTAGGTGATTTACCAAATTGATCAGACATGCTTA
>CAYHRC010000304.1:1451-3787 GCA_964358565.1 uncultured Sphingobacterium sp.
AAACCGAAAAGCCTGAATAGAGTAGGTGATTTACCAAATTGATCAGACATGCTTAAAAACGATTTAATTGTTCTTGATAAAGTGGAAACTTTATCAATTAACGGAGGGCAGGCTGTCGCCTGCTTATTTAAAAAAACCTGGTAGGTGGTGCTGAAAGCGCGTATAAAGATTATCATAAAGAATAATTTAAATAAAACAGTCATGAAAAAAAGAAATATAGAAGAATTAGAGTGCCTGCCTTTAGAATTCGATGAATTACTATCGTGCAATGGCGGAGCCCCGACAGCGAATACAAGTTTTGCATACGATGTAGGTTATTATATTGGCTCTGGTATTGCTGCGTTGTGGGAATGGATCTAGAGCCTTTGGAGCAGGTGCCGCCAAAGGTCAAAGGTTAAGATTTGCTGGTTAATATCAGCAGAGTAAAAAATGAGAGTAGGACCTGTTTAGTTCAGGTCTTACTTTAAAATTTAACTTTGCTTGCTGGTTTATGCCAAGCCTGATTATTTTACAGCCTTAGAAATCTTAAACGGGCTGTCGCAGGGGGAAGAGTGTTAAATTTTTATGAAGCGCCGCGATATTAAAAGAAAGAATCCTTTTCCTTCTTAGGTTCTTCTTTAATAATGACAAACACATCCTCATTTTCCTTTTTCATGAGGTACTTTTCACGGGCAAACTTCTCAAGCTTCGACCGGTTTGTTGTAAGTTCCTCCAGATCTTTGATCGCTTTAGCGGATTCAATCGTGTAGAATTCTTTCTCTGCCTGAAGTTTATTCAGCTGGCGGCGGTATTCGTATTGGGACATCAGATCATTCCGGTCAAAAAATAACATCCAGGTCACGAATGCAAGCCCTGCGATTAAATATTTATTCCGGATAAGATCTAAAAACCGTGTCATGGTAACAAATATAAAACAAAACATCCTAAGATTTACATTCTCAGGATGTTTCGCAAGTAGGTATTATCAAATATTAACAATTGTTTCCTAATTGTAAAGGAGCAGGATACTCTTATTATTTAAGAAATTTAAAATCTGTACCTATAAACCTGGCATTACCACCCAATTCTTCTTCAATACGTAGTAACTGGTTATACTTTGCTATCCTGTCTGAACGGGATGCGGAACCAGTTTTGATTTGACCGCAATTTAATGCTACAGCAAGATCGGCAATGGTATAATCCTCTGTTTCGCCGGAACGATGGCTCATTACTGTTGTATAGCCGCTGTTTTGAGCTAATGAAACCGCATTGATCGTTTCCGTAAGTGAACCGATCTGATTTACTTTTACAAGTATAGAATTGGCGATCTTGTCATCAATTCCTTTTTGTAAACGCTTTACATTGGTAACAAACAGATCGTCTCCAACCAGCTGAGTTTTATCACCAATTGCTTTTGTTAAAGCCAGCCATCCGTCCCAGTCATCTTCATCAAGTCCATCCTCAATAGAAATGATCGGGTATTTCTGAGACCATTCGATCCAGTATTTAACCATCTCATCAGAGCTTAATTTTGCACCAGATGATTTATGGAAGTTATATGATTTATCTTCTTTATTATACATCTCGGAAGATGCAGCATCCATGGCTATCCACATATCAACACCAGGCTTATAACCTGCAGCTTCGATAGCTGTAAGAACCGTTTCAATTGCTTCTTCATTTGATCCGATGTTCGGGGCAAAGCCACCCTCATCACCGACGTTGGTAGAATATCCTTTTTTCTTAAGAACAGTCTTCAGATGATGAAACACTTCCACTCCCATACGCAATGCTTCTGAAAAGGAAGCCGCACCGGTAGGCATTACCATGAATTCCTGAAAATCAATTTTATTATCTGCATGAGAGCCACCGTTCAGGATATTCATCATTGGGATAGGTAAGGTATTGGCATTGACCCCTCCGATATATCTGTAAAGCGGCTGACGGCTTTCCTGTGCAGCAGCTTTGGCAGCGGCTAATGAAACTCCCAGGATCGCGTTAGCACCCATTTTTCCTTTATTTTCAGTCCCGTCAATTTCTATCATCAGCTTATCGATCATGTTCTGTTCAAACACATCAATACCCTGAAGTTCCTTAGCTAATGTTTCGTTAACATTATTTACAGCGTTCATTACGCCCTTGCCCATGTAAACGTTTTTATCATGATCACGAAGTTCAACAGCTTCATGCGTGCCTGTTGAAGCACCTGAAGGAACAGCGGCCCGTCCGATAATGCCATTTTCTGTAATTACATCAACTTCTACCGTGGGATTTCCGCGGGAGTCCAGAATTTGTCTTGCGTGTACATCGAGAATTAAACTCATGATAATTTTTTATTGCTGATATGAAAGATATTT
>CAYHRC010000305.1:0-3784 GCA_964358565.1 uncultured Sphingobacterium sp.
ACAGAAAGACTGGCATAAAGATCCCGAATGGAATAAAATAAAATATGGTGAATGGGGAGGGCCCGGCGTCTCAGCAGGACCAGGAACTATGGATGCTGTTTTGGTTAAGGATTATGCCCCGCGGTCCTCAGTTGTTACCCATGAAACGTTTGTGGAGAAGGCCAGATACCCGGTTATCGATTGCCATGTTCACCCTGTTGGCAAAACCCCTGAGGATGTTGCGGCTTGGGTGAAGACAATGGACGAGGTTGGCATGGAGACCTCTATAGTTCTGACAGAAGCAACAGGTGCTGAATTTGACACGCTTGCAGATGCCTTGCCTAAAACATATCCTGGTCGGTTTTTGCTTTACTGCGGAATGGACAAAACTGATATTGACAAACCTGATTATTCGGAGAGGGTTGTAGCAGAATTGGTAAGGTGTTATAATAAGGGTGCCCGCGGGGTTGGTGAGATTTCTGATAAGGGATTAGGCCTCACAAGTGATGCTAAGCTTTCACGTAATAAAAGGCTCCACCCGGATGATAAACGTTTGGATGCATTTTGGCAAAAGTGTGCAGAGTTGAAAATGCCGGTAAGTCTTCATATAGCCGACCACCCCTCGTGCTGGACACCGCTTGATGTTTATCAGGAGCGCTCTCCGGACTACCAGCATTTTAATCAGTATGGAAAGGATGTCTTATCGTATGATGAACTTATCGCAATTAGAAACCGAACACTCGAGAAGCATCCGGAGACGATTTTTGTTGCATGCCACCTGGGTAATCAAGGTCATGACCTGGCAAAGCTGAGCCTGGCACTGGATAATTATCCCAATCTCTATCTGGACACTTCTGCACGGGACTACGAATTGGGGCGAACCCCAAGGGCCTCCGCCAGGTTCCTTACAAAATATCAGGACAGAATTGTGTTTGGTACTGATCAGAGCCTGGACAAAAGTATGTATCAGATTCATTGGCGATTATTCGAAACTGATGACGAGTACATATCTGGAAGAGTGGGATGGAGATATTACGGACTTGAGTTATCAGCACCTGTCCTGCAGTCTATCTACCGTGACACGGCCAGAAGAATCTTTAATATTTGAAGCAGTACAATATGGAAAACATGTGATATGCGGGAAGCCTCCGGAAATTTCTCTTCAGGCATGGGTATAGCTAAAACACAGGTTATATGGATGATTTGAGGTAATAACACTTAATAATTGTTATTAATAACAGGATAAAAAGCGATAACGTTATCGGTAACGTTATCGCTTTTATATTCTTTAATTCCTCTCAAAGCAGTTGAAATTGTCCGTAGATTTCTGCTCAGGTTCAGTTTTTACATTTTCAAACGATAAATAATCAACAGATATTTCACGAGCGAAAGAAGGACATACAAAAAACGAATGTTTAACAAAAGACAAACCCGGAATCATATCTTTTAAACTAATATTTTTATATCAATTATAGTATTAATTAATTTTAAATGGAAATTATTATAACAAACGATCCTATTGAATTAGGTAAATCCGCAGGAATAGCTGCTGCTGAATTAATAAGAAATACAATTGCAGAAAGTGGACGTGCAAATATTATTCTGGCCACCGGAGCAAGCCAGTTTGAAACATTAAATCAATTAGTACTTGAAAAAGATATTGACTGGAGCAAGGTTGTAATGTTTCACCTTGATGAGTACATTGGATTACCTGAGTCTTCAAAAGCAAGTTTCAGAAAATATTTAAAGGAAAGATTCCTGGATAAGGTAACTCCATTAAAAGCAGTCTACCTGGTGAATGGCGAAAACGATCCTGTTGAGGAATGTAAACGATTGAACACGATCATTGAATTGAATCCAATTGATGTGGCTCTTGTGGGAATAGGGGAAAACGGACATCTTGCATTTAATGACCCACCGGCGGATTTTGATACAAACCTGCCTTATATCATTGTTGACCTGGATGAAGCTTGCCGTAAACAACAGTATAATGAGGGATGGTTTGAATCTATTGAGGATGTGCCAACACAGGCAATCAGTATGTCTATCAATCAACTATGCAAATCAAAGCACATTATCTGTTCGGTGCCCGACATTAGAAAAGCTAAAGCAGTAAAAGATTGTCTGGAAGAACCGGTAAGCAACCTGTTTCCGGCTAGTATACTTCAAAATCACCCGGATTGCATTTATTATCTGGATAAGCTTTCTTCTTCGCTTCTTTCTGCTGAAGTAATTCAGAATAATTAATTGAATAAACTGCTTCTGATAATTACAATAGTTCATTATGAACCAGCAACGATTAAAAATATATAACGGTAAAATTCTTACCCCCTACCGTATGATTCCTCAGGGAACCGTTCTGGTAACAGGAGGTATAATCACGGAAGTGAAAGAAGGGAATATTGATGTCAGTGATGCGATTGAAATAGATGCGAAGGGCAGTTATATTGCTCCGGGATTTATTGATATCCATGTACATGGCGGTGGCGGGCATGATTTTATGGATGGCAACGAAACCGCCTTTCTGAAAATTGCAGAGACGCATGCCCGCTATGGCACTACCTCAATGGTACCAACAACACTGACAAGTGAAAAAAAGGATCTGCTGGAAACCCTTGAGCTGTATGAAAAAGCAGATAAAAACAATATATATGGGGCACAATTCCTGGGTATGCACCTGGAAGGACCATACTTTGCCATGAGCCAGCGCGGGGCACAGGATCCCCGTTATATCCGGGACCCTGATCCGGCAGAATATAAAGACGTCATTGCCCACTCCAATGTGATCAAACGATGGAGTGCGGCACCTGAGCTGAAAGGAGCCATACCATTTGCGAAATACCTGAAATCTAAGGGAATCCTGGCAGCCCTGGCCCATACTGATGCCATCTACGAAGAAGTACTGGAGGCATTTGAAAATGGTTATACCCTCGCTACGCATCTCTATTCAGGCATGTCCGGAGTTAGCCGGAGAAATGCTTACCGGTATGCCGGAGTTATAGAGAGTGCATATATTATAGATGAAATGGATGTAGAAATTATAGCTGATGGAATTCATCTTCCCGCGCCTCTGCTGAAACTGGCCTATAAAATAAAAGGTGCTGATAGAATAGCCCTGATAACAGACTCAATGCGTGGAGCCGGTATGCCGGAAGGTGAAAGTGTCTTAGGGAATCTGCATACGGGTTTAAAAGTTATCATAGAGGATGGAGTAGCCAAACTTCCCGATCGTACTTCTTTCGCAGGAAGCGTTGCCACTACTGACCGCTTAGTGAGAAATATGATTAATATGGCTGACGTTTCTCTTTTAGATGCAGTCAGGATGATGAGCAGTACACCTGCCCGTATCATGAATGTCGCCGATAGAAAAGGCTCACTCATAGAGGGAAAGGATGCGGATATCGTTCTGTTTGATGAAAATATTAATATTCAAACCACGATAATAAAAGGAAAAGTGGTTTATAACAGGTAGAATTCGGGATGTTTGCTTTTTGTGTGCGGTTGGTTGCGCCGGCTGCCTCAGGGGGTTTTTACGAGCAAACCTGAGCCGCATTTTCAGCGGCGAAAGCATGAACACTTCTAAAAAAATAAAACATCGTGAATAACGAATTGCCTGCCTGGCAAAGAAGGCGGAAGGGTTTGAGAGGTGGATTTTATAAATCCATTCATTTACTAAATGAAAATTATGTCCTTTTTCTTATTTCCGCTCATGGCCGCGGGAGGGCCTAGTCCTTTTTCTGCAGCAAAAAAGGACCAATGCCGACCGCAGGGAGACCATGAACACATTTAAAAAACAATAAAAAAA
>CAYHRC010000306.1:0-3775 GCA_964358565.1 uncultured Sphingobacterium sp.
TTGATGGCGGTAATTACAATAATGCACTGATTCAACTAAAATCAATACAAGTCAATGATTTAAAAACACTGAGAGATAAAATAGAACTGTACTACCGCTTTGGACGTATCTACGATATGATGAACAAATTTGATGATGCCCTGCTGAATTATCAGCGGGCAATTAATTTAGGTAAAAATCAAACTTATTATTTTGCAGCAAATTCAGCCTTAAGATCTGGCAGTATTTACGAGTATATAAAAGACTATAAAAAAGCCACTGATTATTATAATATGGCCTTAGAGATGAGAAATCATGAGTATCAAAATGGCATTGATACTCAGGCAAAAGAAGGCTTGAGAAGGCTCAATGAATAACAGTTAAATTTAATTTTATATCCGGCAGAGTATCTATAATTTAAAAATTATATTTGATTTTATACTTTTACAGGTATCAGAGTCTATTACAAAACATAAAGAAGATATCATCAATAAAACTAATAGCTTAAAATGCCGGAAAAAAAGATACTGATAACCGGAGCAAGCAGGGGTTTAGGCCTGGCCATATCAAACAAATTATCGAAAGAGTACACATTGATATTACATGCCACACGCAAGGAAAGTTTTACCAATGTTGATCCTAAACACCATGTGCTTTGTGCCGACCTCAGCGATCCAAACGAACTCAATGAATTTTGTAAACGTTTAAAAAAAGAGCATGGAGATACTCTGTTCGGGGTAATCAATAATGCAGGCATAACATTCGATAAATCCCTCATTTATCAGCCAGAAAATGAAATAGACAAAATGCTGCAGGTAAATCTGAAAGCTCCAATCATGATCTGTAAGGCTGTTATGAAACAATTCCTTTTGAATAAACGTGGGGTAATTATCAATGTAAGTTCATGCGTAGGTGAAACCGGCAATGCTTTTCAGGCGGTTTATTCGGCAACTAAAGCCGGTTTGGCAGCCCTGTCAAAATCACTGGCCCGCGAAGTTTCGGCTTTGAGCGAAGAACACGCCATAAGGATATTAAGCATAGCCCCCGGTTTTATTGAAACGGATATGACAAATCCGGTACCTGAAAGCGAAAGACAAGATTTTTTAAAAGCCATACCCGCAAACCGTTTTGGCAACGTGAACGAGGTTGCAGAAGTGGTTGCTTTCCTGCTGTCAGACAAAGCATCATACATTAACGGAACTAATATAAAAATTAATGGCGGGATATTATGACAAAGGCGTACTGGTAGAAAGCCTTTGTTCAGTACATCCGAGAGAAATACTTATTGCTCACGGTCCTAAAAAGTTGCTTGTTGATAAATATCACTGGCACTCACCCAAAGTAGGCGTTGTAGCAAGCTATACTCCTACTGATTATGATGTAGAAGACCATTTTGGCGTTTTCAGAGGAGTAGACCAGATAGAGGCGTTTGCGCAGGCTACTACCGGTTCTTTAGCCATGTTTTTAGAATGTCAGAAACGGGGTTGTGCGCCTGAGGATTTGAGAGACGCATTTATCCCGAGCTTTATCAGCATAGGCAACGTAAACTTTATGGGCTATCTGGAGGAGGGCGATACCTTTATCAGTATAGGTAAAATAACGTTTTATAAATTCAGGCAAATGGTTTGCGACGGACGGATCTATAAATGTCCCGGGGGATTGGACCTTGACCAGTATTTTAAAGACTTTACCGATGAGCGTTTACTTGCATATGATCTCGCCCCTGATTTTAAGCTTATTTCTGATTTTTATGAAATAACAGGAAGGGCAATTGAAATAGAATATTTTAAAAACAATTAGCAACACATTAATGGAAAGACAAGAAATTATTGACGGTTTGATAGAGGTACTTAAAACCGTGAGAATGATAGACCCGGAAAAATTAGTTGGTGTGACAGAGGAAACAGATTTTTTAGCTGATTTAAATACGCCATCATCTCAAATGATAAACATTGTGTCAAAAATCGAGCAAAAGTTTAACATTGAATTTGAGGACGATGATATTGATAATTTAGGTTCAAAAGTTAAGGATGTTGTTGAACTGATCTTAAGAGTAAAAGAACGTGGTTAATATGCCTGGCAGAAAGGTGGCAGTTGTTGGCATGGGAGGAGCGTTCCCCGCTTGTAAGGATATTTCTGAATTTAGCAACAAGTTATTTGCTAACAAAAGTCTGATCCGCACATGGGATGATGCTTTGGCTTATGAGAAGCAGGTCAGGTCGACTGTAGCAGGATTTATCACCGAACAGGAGATGGGTCTGGATATAGTTTGGGACCTTTCCAGCGAAAACTACCCCGAAACATATGTGGATACATTAAACAGGCTCTCGGCTGGCAATTTAGCCACTGCCGACGTAGGCAGTATCTGGTCAATGCTCGCAACGCTGAATGCCATAAAAATGGCTGGCTGGCCAACAGACCTGGTCCAGTCAGAACAAACCGGTGTGGTTATTGGCTCAGGCGGCGCAGGTAATGTGATTTTAAGAAATGCATGGCACAATTTTTACGTTAATAGCAAAAAAACGCGGCAATCTGGTGGCCATACGGTCGACCGTACAATGATTTATCGGGAAGCGGCCAATGTGTCCATCCTGATAAAAAACAAAGGCGTGTGCGAAGCTATCGGTTCTGCCTGCGCAACCGGACTAGGTAATATTGGCCATGCCTATCGGCTAATTAAGTTCGGGCTGCAAGACCGTATGATCGCCGGCGGGGTAGAAAGTACATCTCTGGAAACCTTTATCGGTTTTGATGGGATGATGGTATTAAGCCGGGGTTTTAGCCCTGAAGAAAGCTCGCGCCCTTTTGATATGAACAGAAACGGATTTGTATGCTCATTTGGTGCCGGTATAGTAGCCCTTGAAGAATATGAGCAGGCGGTAACCCGCGGCGCTGATATATTAGGGGTGATTGACGAATATTTTAACAATTCAGACGGCGACGGAGATATGTTCTATCCATCATTTGCAGGACAGCAAAGGTTATGGAAAGGAGTACTTGCCGGGTCGGACGACAAACCCGATGTGGTAAAAGTGCATGGCACTTCTACCCCCGCGGGAGACGCTGTTGAGTTGTTAAGTGTAGTTGATGCTTTAGGCGAGGAAGGGTACCATATATCTGCACCAAAATCACAATTCGGGCACATGTTGGGCGGTGCCGGGTCGGTGGAATTTATAACAGCCTTACTGATGCTTAAAGAACAAAAGGTATCACCCTGTTTAAATTCCACAAACCTCAACCCGGAATTGGAAGCGTTCCAGAAAAGTTCAGAATGGACAGGTCCGCTTAAGCCCTTAGCTGCTTACCGGCACTTACTTCCGCAAGAAAGTTTTTCAAAACCCATTAACAGCATTGTTTGCCTTAATTATGGGTTTGGTGGTACCAACAGCGCCTTAAAATTGTCAAAATATGATAAATAATACTGGTAAGGTTGCAGTAATTTTTGGCGTCAGGAATGAAGAATCCATTGCTTATGATATTGCAGTAAAACTGCATCAGTCGGGCTGCAAAATTGCCTTAAGCTATGTTGAAGATACGCGTGATGACGTGCTGTACCTGCTGGAAAAATTGAGCCTTGATACAAAACTGGCCATGCTGGTTGACGTAAGGGATGAAGCTCAGATCAGCAGCTTTCTGAATGCGGTATACAATACACATGGCCCCATTGATTACATACTTCATGGCGTAGCCTTTGCTAACACCAAAGTGCTATGTTCAAACTTTATCGGCAGTACAGACCCCATACCTGCTTACATAGATATTCCTTTCGAGGACCTGATGGATTCTTTTAATATTA
>CAYHRC010000307.1:0-3758 GCA_964358565.1 uncultured Sphingobacterium sp.
CTGGTGTTGGTCTGGCAGGATAAACCCTGTTATCAGAGATCAGCCTTTCATTAAATCCACTGACGCTCTGCAAATTTTCATTAGCCGCTCCTAAACCCGGAGCAAAATAATCTCCAAGCAAATTTTGAGAATTATTATTATAATATAATCGTCCATAATCATCCTGGGTTATACCCCATTGCCCCCTTAAATGAGTACGTTCAGTTAACCACTTGTCACCTTTTTTCCGGTAACGCTTGTCAGATCCTCCGTTATAGATCCAGTTATCCATTGCCCGGAATAAGCCATTGGCCTGAGCCTCAACATTTCCACCCTCTGTATAGGCGTCATCTATCAGGACTTTTTTTCCAGGCTTGTCATTTTTTATTTCAATGTACCAGAGACGGGGCGGTTCAGCTACCAGGATTCCATTTTCTATAAGACAAATTGCTCTGGGTAAGATTAAAGAATCAAGAAATACCTTCCGCTTATCAATTTGCCCATCCTTATTCCGGTCTTCGAGGATTACAATTTTGCCACTTTTGCTGTTTTCCTGAGAACCTTCAATATCAGTCATGTATCCTTCCATCTCCACAACCCACATTCTTCCCTTATTGTCAAAATTCAGAGCTACAGGTGTGCTGACAAGAGGTTCAGCTGCGACGAGCTTAACTTCAAAACCATCCTCAACGATCATTTTATTAAGAGATTCCTGCGGTGAAACAATTGAAGTATCAGATCCGCCTGGCTTATTTTTATATTGTTGTACTGATGTATCCTTTCGGGAATGACAACTGATTATTATGGTGGTTACTACGAGTAAAACAGAAACTATTTTTTTATTCATTATATATCAAATTCAATCTTTTTCAAGCCGGAAAATTGGGTAAACACTAACATTCTTTTTAGATCACACCTTTGGTTCCCAACCATGATGGTACTCACGGGACCAGAATTTCATCGCCTTCCTGTCATGCAGGATATGTCCGTTAAGGGGGTTAATGTTTAGGGAATGTCCTGAACGTAAAGCAATATTTCCAAGCTGTAGAAGTAAGGTACTTTTATGTCCTTCTGCAATCTCTGAGTTTAATTTAGTGCCTTTACGGATCCCATCAAAAAAGTTGCGCAGATGAATAGCATCGAGCTGCTGGGAAGGAGTTGAGAGACTGCGTGCATCCCCTACAACCGCTTCGCCTTTTACATGCCTCAGAAGTTTACCGTTTATGTCAAAAACCTTATAAGTTGTACTATCCCCTATTAAAAGTGAGCCCTTATCGCCATAAAACATTACTCCGGCCCCTGCACCTTCAACCGGCTGATCATTACAGCTTCGGCCTTCCCAGCTTATCATCGATTTATTGGCAAACTCCATATTCATGATTTGTGTATCAGGAGTTTCCCAGTCATCCTGATACCGGTAGCGGCCTCCTGATGAATTAACCCTTACAGGATAATCAACACCTAAACCCCATCTTGCGAGGTCAACTGTGTGAGTGCCATTGTTTGGTCCTTCACCCGTTCCCCAATTCCAGAACCAATGCCAGTTATAATGAAGTATATTATCCTTATACGGACGGCGTGGTGCAGGGCCCTGCCATAATTCATAATCTAACCATGAGGGAACTTCCACCTGTTTTCCTATTCCGATCGACTGCCTGTTATTGGTATACCATGCTTTTGCCAGATAAGGCCTTCCGATTACCCCTTCTCTCAATTCAGCTATAGCAGCTACAGAATTAGGCCAGGAGCGCCTTTGGTTACCCATCTGTATCAACCGATTATATTTCCTTGCAGCTTCTATAACCAGTTCTCCTTCGTGCGGACTATGGCTGCAAGGCTTTTCAAGATATACATGTTTACCAGCCTGTACGCCTAATATCGCCGCAGTTGCATGCCAGTGATCAGGCGCTGCGACCATAAGAATATCGACATCTTTATCCTCAAGTGCTTTTCTGAAATCAGGGGCCGCTTTTGGGGTTTTGTTCTGTATCCTGGTAACAGCATCAATAAATTTATCAGCGGCCCTTTTATCCACATCGCAGGCGTACAGCACTTCGGAATCCGGCTGGTTCGCAAAATTGGTTCCTACTGCAAACCCGCGTGCATTCACTCCCATACATGCCACCATCAAACGCTCATTGGAACCTAAAATACGGGAATAGCTCTTTGCGCTGAATGCGGGAAGAATTCCTCCAAAAGAAATTGAAGCCGTTCCTATTAATGTTTTTTTAACAAAATCTCTGCGAGAATTTTTCATAAAATATTGATTAATGTTCTTCCCAGTTAAATTCATTGAACCGGGAATATCAGGTGCTGAATATCGGAAAATTTCAGACTAAACCGGGCATAAGTGCAGCAGAAATGCTTATTTAACAATTGAGGATAGATTAATTTAGCGGATAGATTTAGATTATTTAACCCTATTTATTAAATCCATGGATGCGTCAATGATAGCCTGTTCCGCCTGGGGAGCATATGGACTACCATTCACTGCATATCCGCCTTCAATATATTCTGCGGCTGTTGCAATATATCCTCCATGGCCTCCGGCAAGACCAAATACAAAGGTATTTTCATAAGGAGACCTTTTTTTCACTGTCAGTCCGATTTCAGTGAATACTTCTGTCGGAAAAGTCACAAAAACTGAATTTCCAATACGAACCGCCTGCATAGGCATCATGTAGGGTCCGGCATTTTTCGGTTGTTCTTCTATCACCTTCGCCTGACTTACAGCTTGCGTAGCAAGCCAGTAATCTACCTTGTATTTATCAAGAGCCCGCGGTCCGATTATGGATCCGATCTCGCCTTTGGCAACTAAGTCACGCGCAGCAGCCTGGTATTTCTCCACACCCTGAGAATCTACAGGATAACTGAGAACTAATTTTTCCTTTTCTGCGAGTGTTTTTTGCGCCCGTTGCTTCCACAATAGTGCTTCCTTCTGAGTGTAAGGAAAGGTAGTTCGGCGGGGAACTTTAAACTTGTCATAGGCAACTTTTAGCTGCAAATCACCTGAAGTCTGAATGGAAGGAAGTACTTTAAGTACAGCATCTGTCATGATAAGACCTTTCTGCTCCGCAAAGTCAAAGGATCTTAATCCCTGCATATACGCACCTACAGCAGATAGTTCAGCATTATACCCAACCTTCGCATCGCCTTGCGCAGATTGAAAATAACCAACAATAACATCCTTACCCACTTTTTCTTTGATCCCTTTTATAGAGAAATAAGGCCAGTCTTCTGTAAATTTCAAATTATGAAGGTCAAGAGTTGACGGATGACATCCATAATTAAAAAAGATCCCCATTAATTTATCATTAGCATCTTCGATTTTGATTATACCTGCTTCAGGATCAGGCGGAAGTCCGCCATATTCCATACGCCGGTCATTCATGGCTAATCCGTAAACATTGGCCGAACCGACACCTATTTTCCCTGGCACTCTGCTTTTCCAGGCATTTACTGCACTTTCAACACTTCGTTTAATAAAAAATCTGCCATAATCGTTTATTTCACCGGATGGAAGCCCTGAGTGAGCATAATTATCGTTTACGCTCATTAAAGTTGGCCCTGAATGGGTATGAGTGGCCGAAACGAGAACATTTTTAAATGGAATTCCCGTTCCCTTGTTTACTCCGCTACGGATACTATCCATAATTTCCAAGCCGATATTTTCGACAGCAATAGTGATCATCGCCACCAAAGTTCCATCTTCAGCTTCTATAACGATACTGCGGGCAAAAAGGTCATCGTGGACACCTGTTGATGTGTTCTTACCTCTG
>CAYHRC010000308.1:0-3734 GCA_964358565.1 uncultured Sphingobacterium sp.
GCTTGATCCCTCCTATACTCCAGAACCTGCAACTGAAGGCGGGCATTTCGGGGCTAATGATATTACAGATCTTACATGGAAAAATCTGATGGATGCCTACACCTGCACGGAATGCGGAAGATGCACCTCGGTTTGTCCCGCCAATATAACCGGTAAACTCTTATCTCCGCGAAAGATCATGATGGATACCCGGGACCGGATGGAGGAAGCAGGGAAGAACATCGACAAGCATGGCAAAGACCATAAGGATGGCAAGGCCCTCTTAGACAATTATATTACCAGAGAAGAGATCTGGGCTTGTACAAGCTGTAATGCATGCACCGAGGCCTGTCCGGTTAACATAGATCCCCTTGCCATCATCATTGAACTGAGGAGATTTATTGTAATGGAAGAGTCGCAGGCTCCGGCGAGTTTAAATAACATGTTTGGCAATGTTGAGAATAACGGAGCGCCATGGAAATATTCTCCGGCGGACAGGTTTAACTGGGCTAAAGCCGATTAGCAAATTGACAAATTAGCAAATTAGCAAATAGACAAATTAACAAGATGATCGTTCCAACAATGGCCGAAATGGTCGCAAAAGGTGAAACACCTGATATATTATTCTGGGTAGGATGTGCAGGCAGCTTTGATGAACGGGCGCAGAAGATAACGCGTGATATTTGTAAGATCCTGCAGCATGTGGGATTGAAATATGCCGTTCTGGGTACAGAAGAAAGTTGTACAGGCGATCCTGCAAAGCGTGCGGGGAATGAATTCCTGTTCCAGATGCAGGCTATGACCAATATACAAGTCCTGGATGGCTATAATATTAAGAAGATCGTTACCGGCTGCCCTCATTGCTTTAATACGATCAAAAATGAATACCCTGCTTTGGGAGGCAATTATGAAGTGATCCACCATTCACAACTTATTCAGCAGCTTATTGATGAGGGCAAATTAAGGGCAGAAGGCGGCGAATCCTTTAAAGGGAAAAAGATCACCTTCCATGACCCTTGTTACCTGGGACGGGGTAATAACATTTATGAGGCGCCGAGGAGAGCCCTGGAAATACTCGATGCCGAACTGGTAGAAATGAAACGCTGCAAGTCGAATGGTTTATGCTGCGGAGCCGGTGGTGCCCAGATGTTCAAAGAACCCGAAAAAGGAAAGAAGGATATTAATATCGAACGTATTGATGAAGCATTGTCGCTTGGCCCTGATATCGTAGCTTCTTCATGCCCTTTTTGCATGACCATGTTAAGTGACGGCCTGAAGAATTATGATAAGGAACAGGACGTGAAGATTTTGGACATTGCCGAGATCACAGCGAGGGCGAATGGGCTTTAAGAGGAAATACCTTTAAACAAAAAAACACTTTCAAAACACAATTAAGGGTTCTGAAAGTGCCTTGTAATAAAGGTTGATTTTATTTTAATCGGTTCTGGATCTCAGTCACTACGCCTTCATACTTTCTCAATACACGATCCCATTCCTGGAATTTTTCATCTGATTTCGGACTGGTACCCGGTTCCCCGGATTGCTCGCTCATCAGCTTGATCTTGTAATATAAAGGCTCAATTGAGCCTAACTTAACAACGATGCGGCTCCTGATGGTATTCCCTTTGAATGTTTGTACAGCCCATGCAGTACGCAGGTAGCCTGTTTCTTTATCAGTGATCTCGATTATGTCAAACTGGGAAGTAATGATCTGGTTCATTAAGCGCCAGGCATCCGTTTCCGGTTTTGAAGTTCTTACATCGATATCATTATTAGCAAAATCAATTTTAAGGGAGGCATCATATGAATCGTCATGTCTCATCTCAACAAAAAGCGATTTTGGTATGGTCGCTGCATTTTTCTTATCACAAAATGAGAGGTTTTCAGTCAGGAATCCCACTTTTACAATTTTAACCGTCACACAGGAGCCTTTGTCAATTTTTATCTCGGCTGATGAACCGGAAGGTTTACCATCAACATAAATCACAGCATCCTGCTCCGAGGTGCTGATTTTAAGCTTCTCACCCGCAAAGCTGCGGCCCGCAACACTTATTAAAAGAAATGCGAAAATGGGTACTAGTTTTTTCATATTATTTTGGTTTTAAGATCAAACTTAGCTGCTTAGCTTGCTGAAATGAACACCTAATAATAGGTATTTTTTATTTCTTTTCAATAAAAATTTTTAAACAAAAAAAAAGCTATTCGCCTGACCTTTAATGAAGCATCCTTTTGATTTCCAGAAGATTGTGCTGTACAGCATTCAGGTCCTCCGCTTCCAGGCTTGTGAGTGGTATACTCAGGGCTGTTGCCATAGAATCGATATTACCTTCCCTGTCATTGCAGGTTCATCTAAAATAAATCTATAAATTTGCAGATGCAAATTTCTGAAAATTCAAGGATATGGATATATCAGGCTAACCGGGTCTTAACTATAAATGAAGAGAACCGGATCCTGAAGATGCTTAACGATTTTACTTCGCAATGGCAGGCTCATGGCCAGTCACTGGCCGCTTTAGGGGAAGTGTTACATCATCAGTTTATTATCTTTTCTGTTGACGAACAGATAGCAGGCGCTACGGGCTGTTCTATCGATCAGTCGGTGAACCTGATGAAAGAAATAGAAAAAGAATTTAACCTGGAACTTTTCGATCGCTTCAGGGTAGCTTACCGCGATGGGCAAAATATTATCAATTGCAGCCGCGAAGAATTTGAAGATGCCCTTAAAAAAGGCTTAATTGATGAAGAAACTTTGGTCTTTAATAATACGGTTTCAGTCCGTAAAGCTCTTCAGACATCCTGGGAAGTCCCGATGAAGAAAAGCTGGCATGCCCGGGTATTTCATTAAGAATCAAAAAGGCAGTTTTCCGAGCCTGCTCATATTCCTTAGAATCAGACCCTCTTTATAGTAAATATAGGACGTAGGCTTAACCGGCGACCAGCGCAAAGGATTTGGCAGAACTGCCACGAGCAGTGCAGCCTGCTGCTTGCTAAGACTTTTCGCAGACTTATGATAGTATTTTTGACTTGCAGCCTCGGCACCATAGATCCCGTCTCCCGTTTCAATAACATTCAGATAAACTTCAAGGATACGCTCCTTTCCCCAAAGCAATTCTATTAAGGCTGTAAAATAAACTTCAAAACCTTTCCGGATATAAGACCTGCCCGGCCAGAGAAAAACATTTTTAGCAGTTTGCTGACTGATCGTACTGCCACCCCTAAGCCTTTCTGATTTTTGATTTTTTTCAAAAGCCTTTTCCATAGCTTTAAAATCAAAGCCCCAGTGGTTCAAAAAATTTATGTCTTCACCAGCTATAGCGGCCCTCTTAAGATTATTAGAAATTTCATCGATACCCAGCCAATCCTTTTCAATCTTCCATTCCTTACCATCCATTTTCCTTTCCACTGCACGCAGCACCATAAGATAAGTAAGAGGAGGATTGATAAATCTCAACGCCAGTACCCAAAAGAAAGTAATGCCAAAAAACCATATCAGCAATTTACCTGACAGCCGGCTGATTGTTTTAAATCTGCCTTTTGACCTGGTCTTTTTGGTACTCTGTTTTCTCATTTTTGTAAAATAAAAAAATGCTTTCTAATTTTTAGAAAACATTTTTTTTATTCGGTTACCTTTAGGTGTTGCCTGTTACCAGTTACGTGTTGCCAGTTACCAGTTACAAGTTGCCTGTTACGTGTTGCCAGTTGCCAGTTGCCAGTTGCCAGTTACAAGTTGCCTTTACCTGTTGCCTTTACGTGTT